>JAHDEB010000021.1:3666-13170 GCA_020629055.1 Chloroflexota bacterium | reverse complement strand
GCACCGTCCTTAACGGGAAATTCATACACCGACTGAAAAGCTTTTCTTCAAGGTTCTTCATATTTATTCAGCAGATTGGTCCAGTTTGACAAAAGGATCTGTGTTCTACGAAAAGACGAGCTAAAAACTGGCCCAATCTGGCGCAAATAGTTGGGATGTAAACAATTACGTTTTTTCTAAGAAATGCGCACAGATAATAACAATCGAAAGTCGGTGCGATTACAATAGCTTCAGCTAAAAATTCAATACCGGGCAAGAACTAACCATGATTAAATTTCTAGAAAAACGTTCGGACCTACTCAACTGGATCGCCTTAATTGGAATGATTGTCTTGATGGGCATGATCTTTATTTACGCCCCAACTGAAAGAACGATGGGATATGTGCAGCGGATTTTCTACTTTCATGTCGGCACAGCTTGGGTTGCATCGATCACCTTTTTTGTTGCGCTCATTTGCGGCGGATTATATTTGTGGAAACGCTGGCCCCAGCTCGACACGATCTCGGCCGCCTCTGTTGAAATCGGCGTCGCCTTTGTTACGATGACCATTGTCAGTGGTGCCATTTGGGGCAAACCGGCCTGGAACACCTACTGGATCTGGAGTCCGCGATTAACCTCTATCACCATCATGTGGCTCGTCTATATTGCCTATTTTATTTTGCGCTCAGTCATTTATGATGAAGAACAAAAGAGACGCTTTTCGGCCGTGTACGTCATCGCTGGCTTTGTCACCGTCATCATCACCTATGGTTCAATTCGCATCCTGCGAGACATTCATCCGGTCATGTTTGGTGGCGCGCTTGAATCGGCCGCAGGGTTAGAACAAGGGCTTCAGGAATTTTCCGGCCTCGACTCGCTCCGCATGGTCGTCACACTGAATACCGCCATCGTCGCTTTCACACTTTTGTATATCGCATGGGTCGCCAACCGGATCAAACTAGACAAAATGCAGGCAAAGCTCAACCGGATGCGCATGCATTTGCTAGCCAATGAATAAGGTAGCCCCGCAATACAGCCCAATCTCAGATTGGGCTGTAAGCGAAGCGGCATTGCCCAATCTCCGAATGACTTTTAAGCGAAGTGGTAACGCCCAATTTCCGATTGGGCTATTAAGCGAAGCGACATTGGCTTAGAAGCGAAGCAACAGCGACCAATCTCCGATTGGTCTGTAAGCAACGCGACGTCGACTTTATTACCGCCAGATTACAAAATTAATCTCGATTCCCCCTAGCGAGTAAGATGTTCTGGAACGCTCACGTCAGAGTGAACATATTCAAGAAAAAATTGCATTGCACATGACCTGGAGGCGATTATGCAAGATTATGTAGATTCATCTGAATTGAAAGAAGAAAATGATTCAATTTGGAACACACGCAACCTAACCATTGGGGTAATTGGACTGATGGTGATTCTGCTCATTTATGGAATCATCAACGATATTGGCGCAGAAGCTTCACCCTTTGGCCCACAGCAATCATTTGGCATCTTAGCCATTTTGGCTTTTTCCGGTGGCCTTCTCAGCTTTTTGTCCCCCTGTACGCTACCTATTTTGCCCGCATACTTCGCATTTGCAGCCAAAAGTAGCCGTTCACAGATCGCGTTTAACACGATGGTCTTTATGCTTGGGGTCGCCACGGTCTTCAGCTTTTTTGGCGCGAGTGCGTCAGCACTTGGCTCCCTATTACGCAACAACCAAGACTTAATTTTGCTGATCGGCGGTATTTTAATTGTCGCTTTTGGCACCATGAGCCTTATCGGCCAAGGGTTCACCGGCATGTCGGCCGACACGTCGGCCAGCAATGAAAATATGTCGGCCGGTGGCTCATTTATCTTCGGCGTCACATTTGCGGCCGGATGGTCATCATGTATCGGTCCGATTTTAGGAATCATTTTAACCATGGCGGCCACCACGGGTTCTGTTGCACGTGGCACCATTTTGCTTTTCATCTTCGCCATGGGTCTAGGGCTTCCACTGATTCTTGTTTCAACGTTTATCGGCCGAGCCAGCCGCCAAAGCTTAATCTGGCGCATCATGCGGGGTAAAGGTTGGTTCCTTAATGTACCAGCCATCATCGTTTCCTTGATTTGGGGATTGGCCGCTTGGATGATTCTATTTGGAATCGCCCGTTACGTTTCAGTCAATTTCAGCGATACCGGCATATTAGCCACAAACGTATTGGTCGGACTCGGAGTTGTCGCCGTCGTCGGTGCGATTTTATACAACTACACCATCGGGCAAGGGAACAACAAAGTTGATCTACATCTCCATTCAACCTCGATTTTTAGCGGTGTGCTGTTCCTCTTCATGGGCTATTTCATGCTCAACGGACGCCTGTCCCAGATCACCGCATGGTTCAACCAGCTTACGGCCGAAGCTGAATGGTTTACTATCCTAGAAGAACGTTTATTCATGTTCTTTCAGTAGTCCGGCCTCCAATTCTTCACCTTTAGGACTTTCTAATCAAAACAAAGAAGAGCAAATTTCTAATGCGACTTTGCATTAAGAAATTTGCCCTTCTCTGCCAAAAAATCATGACTGAACAAACAAAAAGCAATTCGCAAATGGGCAAAATCATGCTCTTCATCTCAGGGATTGGTGTTTTGGGCCTTGCGGCCACCTTTCTGATCTTTGGGCAAACACTATTTGGGGATGGGGATTCTCCGGTCAAAAATGTGCAGGTAACCCCGGCCGATCCATCTGATCAGCGTGTCAACAAAATCATCGAAGATGCAGACTTAGCTGGCGCAACAAAAGTCGATGAAGTAGCCCCTACTTTCTATTTAGACGATGAGACCGGCACCCAACATTCTCTTGAAGCATTTAAAGGCCAACCGGTCATCGTTAACTTCTGGGCCACTTGGTGCGCCCCCTGCCGTGTAGAAATGCCTGAATTCGAGCAGGCCCTAAACGATTATGCGGATGAGAATCTAGTTATTTTAGGGGTGAATCGAGAAGAAGAAGTAGAAATTGTTGAGCAATTTTTTGCTGATGAAGGTTTATTCGATGATGAGCTAGGGAATTCATTTTTCGCACTGTTTGATTCGACCGCCACCGTTGCAGAAGCATATGGGGTTTTCAATATGCCCACAACTTATTTTATCAATGCGGAAGGGGTCGTAACCGCCGTACATCGTGGGCCATTGGCTCGTGTTCAACTCGAAGATTATATGGAGCTAACGCTCGAATAATCTTTTACTTTGGCTCACATTTAGTACGCTACTGAGCCTTTTCACCCTTTAATCTAATCGGTCCATTTCTTTCCGGCCACTTGCTCCCTTTATCAGCATAGAAATCCCGGATGACCTGCATATCTTTCGCCTTATCACCGGTTAAGTACAGCGGATCTGTGTTGATGCCCAAATTGTTAGTCGAATAATCTAAATAGCAAAAATAGATCGGAATACCGGCCGCATGTGCGATGTGATAAAAGCCCGACTTCCAATATTTTGTATAAGACCGACTCCCTTCTGGGGATAGCATCAGGGCGATATTTTCAACAGCTTCGATGTGATCGACGCTCTGCTGAACCAGATCTTTAGCCCCTTCCCCTCGCACCACCGGAATGGCCCCTAACGCCAAAAGCAAACGCTTAACGGGAAAACGGAAAAGGGTTGATTTCACCAAAACCTTCGGCCGTTCCCCCATCGCTAAAATTGTTAGCACCACCCACAGGCCGTCTAAATTGGCCGTGTGTGGATACCCGATCGCCATGTACTTTTTCTCAGGGGGCTTTCGGCCGTTCATCTTCCAACCAAACAGCTGGAGAATAAAACGTGCGATCTTAGCAAGCATTAGGAACCGGCCTTCTTGCGCTCGGGCCTTAGGGTAATCGGGCCGAATTGATCAGGGTACTTGCCCCGAACACCTTCGTAATATTTTCGAATATGGGCCATATCTGACTCACGATCACCGGTAATCGGTGTCGGCTCCTGGGCGATCTTGATCGTCCCCGATGGATAATCGACTGATACAAGAAAAACCGGTATCTCTGCAGCCAGTGCAATTTGATAAAAACCTGTCTTCCAGAATTTTCGGTACGAACGGGATCCTTCTGGCGTGATAACAAGCTCTAATTCATCATGCGATTTGGCATATTCAACCAGCTGCTGGGCCAGCCCAAACGACTTACTGCTACGATCAACCGGAATGCCCCCCAAAGCGTTAAACAGCCATTTAACCGGAAAAACGTGAAAGGTTGATTTAATCAAAACCCGTGGCCTCATGTTTAGGCCACGCGCCCCGATAAATAACCAAAGCGCATCGAAGTTAGATGTATGTGGCGCACATAGAAAAATATACTTTTTCGCTGGCGGACGTCCACCCACAATTTCCCATCCACACAGCCGCATAAGTACAGCACAAAGCTTAGCTAACATAGTTTGATTACCCCTTTGCCTCGGCAACAACGTCGTGAATTTTCGTTTCATACAATTCACTGATCTTGCGCGTCATTGCTCCATAGCTGCCCGATCCGATTTGCCGGCCGTCAACGTGGGTCACCGGCGTCATACCGCCAAACGTCCCCGTCACAAAAGCCTCGTCTGCCCCATATACATCAAACAGTGAAAAGTCTTTCTGATAACAAGGAATACCGTTTTCGTGCGCCAGCTCGATTACTTTGCCACGCGTAATCCCATTCATGCAATATTGGCCGGTAGAAGTCAGCAATTCACCGTTCTTCACGATAAAGAAATTGGTTGCATTACATGTAGCCACCATCCCATTCACATCTAGCATGAGCGCCTCGTCGGCACCAGCCTCGATCGCCTGCACAAGCGCCATCACTTCATGCAATTTACTGTGACAGTTTAAACGAGCGTCTAAATAGTCCGGCTGACCGCGCCGAATGGTGCTCGTAAACAAGGTAATCCCTTTCTCTTTCGATTGCTTGCTCGCCTTTTTATGCTCGGCGATGATGACCAAGTTGGGC
This sequence comes from Chloroflexota bacterium, assembly GCA_020629055.1. Classification (GTDB taxonomy): domain Bacteria; phylum Chloroflexota; class Anaerolineae; order Promineifilales; family Promineifilaceae; genus WTJY01. The sequence continues at coordinate 8,239 of JAHDEB010000021.1, read as the reverse complement.
TTACTGATCGTTAGCCGAGGGTCTTGTGATGGCGTTTTCTTGATACCTCGGGTCACCATAAAGCGGCAATGGACATTGTCGTGCATATTATTGGCGTTTAACGTTTTCCAGATTTCAGCTACCAATTCATCTTTCGTCCATGGGAGCTTCATACCAACGGTGGCCGCGGCCGTCCACAAACGGTCTAAATGCTCATCAAGGAAAACAAGTACACCGTCGTGCAGTCTAAGTGCTTCCCAAATCCCATCCCCAACTAAATATCCACTGTCAAAGACAGAAATTTTCGCATTTTCTCGGGTAGATAGTTCCCCATTCACATAGATTAAAACATCTTTGTTGCGGTCATCGGGGACCGCATTGTGTGTGCCATGTACACCATCAATCATAGGAGTTTCTTTAGTTCCTCAGCTTTACGTTATCAATTTTTAAATGGCTTTTTTGATTCATTTAATGCCATCTAATATACATTTGTGATTGTATCTCAATAATTTGAATGGACATCTTGAGGAAAGAGGATGATAATTCCAAACTTATTCTTAGCTCTCATCAAATCATCGAATAATGAAAACGAAACTTTTTCATCTTCCGTTAGCACTCTTAACATTGTTTATGATGGGCTGTCAAAATTTAACATCAGACAAGGCCGTTCTGACAGAAAATATTGATATCGAGGTTCTTTATGAGGATGAAATCGTCTTGAACTATCGAGAATTATATAATGGTGACGGTGAAGCGATGATGGAAGCGATCCTCTCAGATAATTTCATCCTTTATGAAGATCTTAACGAGACATTTAGCATTATCTTAATCGACGTTCCTCTTGACGAGAAGCAAGACATCCACCCATTTACTGATGTAAGAATGGTATCCGCATCGGGGACAGTAAGATCGATTGAAGCTGGGATTTTGTCTCAGAACGTCGCAACTTATAAATTTAAGAACTCCGCCGATATCACGAATGAAATCCAAGCTCAAATGGCTCACGACATTGTTCCAAAGTTTGAACCATCTCACCACAATTTGAGGTTCAAGACGAATGGAATTGAAGGTCAAGAGTTTTGGTTTTTCGCTCCAGCCCCCAATAGTGCAGACGTTGGGATCCATGCCCGAGTCCGCACAATCGTCAAGGATGATACCATCTATATTTTGCGCTTGATTGGCATGGAAGATGCGATTTTTGGATTAGAAGCTGATCGGTTTTTTGGCTCGTTCAACCTGAAATAATTTGCAATCATGAATCTGATTATTCGCCCACTTAAATCGGCCGAAGACGGCCGCGATCTAGAAGAAATAAGCATGGCCGCTTGGGGCAGTGACGGTTTAGACGTTATCCCGGGTCATTTAAGCTTAACCGTGGCCAAAGAAAATGGGGGTGTGATTCTTCTCGCTTACGACGATGACCGCCCTATCGGGTTTTGTTGGGGGTTTTGGGCCTATGTCGAAGAACTGCAAACATGGAAGTGTGCGTCTCACCAAGCGGGGGTTATTCCAGAATATAAAGGAAAAGGAATTGGTGGGAGAATTAAGTGGGCCCAGCGAGAGTACACGCTTCAAAAAGGGTTTGATCGGATGACTTGGACGTTTGATCCACTTGAGACGATGAACGCATCGCTTAACATCCGTAAATTGGGGGCGGTCTGCAACACCTACTACAAAAATCTTTATGGCCACATGGACGATGAGCTTAATCGTGGCATTGAAACCGATCGCTTTAGCGTTGATTGGTGGTTGGCATCTGATTGGGTTCAATCCCATGCCGATAATAATCGACAAATACCCACAGTTGATTCGGTACTTGAACAAGGGGGCATGCTGCTCAACCAATCCTGCTTAAAAGATGGGGCACTTAGCCCGCAACGGTTAGCCACACCGGCCGATCTCGCCCATGCGCCACAGCATTTGCTGCTGCAAGTACCACGTGATTTTCAAGGGGTCAAAAAAATAAGCCTACAAACGGGAGTTGATTGGCGCCTGCACACACGCGAGCTGTTTACGGCCGCATTTGCCAACGGATACACCGCCATCGACCTGATACTTGGAGACCCGGTGTGCCACTATTTATTTAAGAAAAACTGGAAATTTTAACCGCAGGTTTCAAACCCGCCCCACCTATTATGAAACTAGAAAAAATAGAACTCTACCAAATCGAACTTCCGCTTGTTCATCCGTTTAGGACCAGCTTTGGCACCCAAACCAATCGACAAACTGTCTTAGTCAAAGTAACGGCCGACGGGATGTCTGCATGGGGAGAATGCGCCGCCAGCCTTGGCCCATGGTACTCGTCTGACACCAACAAAGAAGCTTGGCACGTTCTGACCGACTTCTTGATTCCGATGACGGTCGGGCAGACGGTAACGCATCCTTCAGACATGCATACCTTAATGAAGCCGGTGCGTGGACATGTCATGGCCAAAGCGGCCCTTGAAAACGCCGTTTGGGCATGGTTTGGCCAAGCCGAGAACAAGCCCCTGTCAGCCATGCTAGGGGGTGTACGCGAACGGGTAGAGGTTGGGGTGAGCATCGGTATCCAACCTAGTATCGAACAGTTGGAAGAGCGGGTGGCCGGTTTTGTCGAACTTGGCTACGGCCGCATTAAAATGAAAATTGAGCCAGGCTGGTTGATTGAACCGATTGAGCGCATTCGATCGAGATTCCCAGATGTTTTATTAATGGGAGACGCCAATTCCGCATTTTCTTTGGACGATGTCGATCTTCTAAAACAGGTTGATCCATACAATCTGCTCATGCTCGAACAGCCGCTAAACTATGACGATATTGCGGATCATGCCCGTCTCCAGGCTCAAATCGAGACGGCCGTCTGTTTAGATGAAAGCATTCACAGCCCGGCCAATGCCCAAGCGATGATCGATCTAAAAGCTGGCCGAATTATCAACATGAAGGTCGGCCGTGTCGGTGGCTTTACCAATGCGATTAAAATCCATGATATGGCCCAAGCGGCCGGTATTCAAATGTGGTGCGGGGGGATGCTCGAAACCGGTATTGGCCGGGCAGCCAATTTGCACCTGTGTACCATGCCAAACTTCACTTTGCCAGGCGATGTTTCAGCCACAGATCGTTATTTTGATCGTGACATCGCTGATCGGTTCACCCTCAACAAAGAAGATAGCACGATCACCGTCCCGACGGGTGCAGGATTAGGGGTTGAAGTTGACGAAGAATATATCGAGTCGCTGGCCGAGAAACATTGGGAACTAACGGCCGAAAATAATAAGCTATTTGCTGTCGGGGATGAATAAATTCACTATAGACCTGACAGGTTTTAGAAACTTGTCAGGTCTAATTAAAAGATTAACCGCCTAGCACCCTTAACTTCTCAACGGCAGCCTGCAACACCTCATCTTGCTTACAAAAAGCGAAACGAGCCATTTTTCGGCCGTGCTCTTTATTCACATAAAACGCGCTTGGTGGAATGGCTGCAACCCCAACTTCGGCCGGCAAATATTTGCAAAACGCCACGTCGTCTCCCAACCCCAATTCAGAAATATCGACCATAATAAAAAACGAGCCATAAGGCATAATCGCTTTAAGGCCGATTTCTTTAAAGCCGTTCATCAAAATATCCCGCTTACGATGATAGGAGTTAGAAAGCTCTGCATAGTAACCGTTCGTTTCAGCCGCGATGAGCGCGTCGGCCGCGGCTTCTTGAAACGGATTGATACCGCTAAAAGTGGCCCACTGATACACCCGCATGATCGCTGTCGTGAGTTCAGGCGGGGCCACCGTCCAGCCGGTTTTCCAACCAGTCACGCTAAACGTTTTGCCTAAACTAGAAATACACACGGTCCGCTCCGCCATGCCGTCTAGGTTCGCCATGTGCACATGTTCCGCCCCGTCGTAAATAATATGCTCGTAAGCACCATCAACGGCCGCAACCACATCATATTTCAGGCACAAATCAGCGATCAGCTGCATTTCGTCTTGGCCAAACACCTTGCCAGTCGGGTTATGCGGCGTGTTGATCATGATCAGCTTGGTTTTATCACTGAACAGCTTCTCTAATTCATCTGGGTCGATGGCCCAATCCGGGGCTTGTAAAGTGTAATATTTCGGGATGCCGCCTGCAAACTCGATCGATGCGATGTAACTATCGTAAAAAGGTTCGAAGACAATCACTTCATCGCCAGGATCAACCAGTCCCATAATCGTTGAAAATATCGCCTCGGTCGCCCCTACCATCACCGCAATTTCGCTATTTGGGTCAACCGATCGCCCTTCGTGTTTTAGCACTTTATCCGCGATCGCTTGACGCAGTTTCGGCCGGCCGGGCAGCGGTGCATATTGGTTGATATCCGCCTCTATCGCCTGTATAGCCGCACGTTTAATAAAATCAGGGGCGGAAAAATCGGGGAACCCCTGCCCTAAATTTATCGCTTGATGGTGCTGTGCCAGCGCCGTAATTTCAGAGAATATTGTTGTGCCAAAGTTACGCACCCGGTTTGCAGAGAAGTGATAGTTCATCTGTAAATTTTACAGGTACAGTTTGCATCAGACCAACGGAAATTACCGATTCCGCTGGTGAATATAATCAGCCATTGTCCCTTGGGTATTTCGT
>JAHDEB010000021.1:0-3566 GCA_020629055.1 Chloroflexota bacterium | reverse complement strand
AAATTACCGATTCCGCTGGTGAATATAATCAGCCATTGTCCCTTGGGTATTTCGTCCCGAAAAATCGGCCGACACTTTAGGCAACCCTAGCCAAACTCCAGCAAATTGGCGATCTCAGCCCGCATTTCAACCGCGCCGACCGGATCCATAATAATTAGATCTTGGACATCCATAAACCGTCGATAAAAATCCTCATCTGGATAATCCATTAGACGGGCAAAAAACACAATTTTGCATCCCCATTCAGCTTTTTTACTTGCTAAATAGTCCCAAGGGTCACCATATTGCTGACGGCTCAGGTAGTCTGAATAGTTAACGATCAAAAGATCGAATTTCTCGCTCAAATAATCAAGCTCTCTTGGTTTAGAAATTGAAAAGGATGCCTCTCCAAAAACAAGAGAAAGTAACTCTTCCATATCTGGGCTGCTATAAGAACAATAAACCAACGATTTATTGAGCAATACCGGTTTTTCTTCAAAAAATGCTTGCGCCATTTTAGTTTTACTCCTGCAAAATATTCGGCAAATAAGTCCGCCGAATTTCATCTGCTACAGTCAATTTAATTAGGTATTCGGCCGGAAAGTCGGAATCGGCCGGTTCTGTACTTAACGTCACTTTGCCGTCATAAGTTCCCACACCATAAGCGCTTGAATCGGTCACGATGTAAACGGTCGTTTCGCTGCCAGGCTCCATAACCGAACTGCTAAGCCCTTTTATTGTCGGCACCAAACTCATGCCAGAATCAACCGATACGGTATAGGTAAACGGAGCATCGCCCGCATTTTCCACCTTCAGCGTTCCGGTCATCACCAACGGTTCAGCAACCGAGGCTAAACCGGACCAACTGCCTGAAGGGTAGACCCACGGGATCGGCTTAGGAATAACTTCGTTATACGCTTTGGGCAAGTCGCGTAATGCGATTTCGGCCGGGCGACCCTGCACGCTGTAAAAGCGCATCTGCTCACAGCGGCTGTAATAGCCAGCTTGGTCGAAATTCAGGTTAAATAAAATGAGGCCACCCATCCATTCCCAATTGCGGGCCGCATAATCAAACGCTCCGGCGATGTTGTCACTTTGCTCCTGCAAACCAACCATCTGCCAACCACGCCCTTGGTCGATTAAGGTCTGAGTACAATCTGGCTTGCCAACATCATTCGGATTCACAATCCAGCCAAATTCTGTTGTCCAAACTTTGCTATCCCCAAACCCCTTTTCAACCATCACATCATAGATTTTTTCTACCCCACGAAAACAGAAGCCATTCTCACAGTCGGGTGACACATCAAACGCTTTATCAAATCCATAATTGTGATACCCAACCGCGTCGAAACACGGCTCACCTTTGGCGGTGACCGCATCGAGCATTTCACGCAGAAATTCATGATCATCTTGATACAGCCCGTTATGACCCAGACGGCCGTTCCAATTGCCTGTCACCCGTCCGGTCGGTGCCAATCCGGCCGTAATCACGATTGAATCAGGATCATACGCCTTGATTTCAGCGTAGGCCGCACACAACAGCTCTACATACCGATCCGCTTCTGGGGCCGTTGTCCATCCATAGCTTGCATCTAAATTGACTTCGTTCCCAATCTCATACGCGTCGATATAAGCCCCGCTATTCTGGGCCGCGTTGCGAACCTCGCTCTTGAACCCTTCAATATTTCCCATATGGGTCGAATCAGCATTCAAGCGAATCATCACCTTGACCGGCAGCCTGCTGCCCGGGGTGTTAAAAACTTTCACCCATGTAAAACCAAGTTCTTGTACTTTCTCAACATCCCACGCGGCCACATTAAATCCATACCCCATATCTGGGTTGGCAAATGTCCCTTGCGCTCCTGCTTTTGGTGGGGATGGGAACTCCCATCCCGCCACAACCAGCGCAGAAAGCAAAACTGAGCACCCTGTTATTATCCAAAAAATCCGCTTAACCATCTATTTGGCACCACTCCTTAGCTATTCGCCGTTTTGTATTCTCATTATTTTTGTTAGAAATTTCGATCTGACAGCAATCGGCTTTACAATCGGGCAAAAGAACTAACTAAACTATAAACTTAAACATGCGTACGCAGGTAGTACGCCGAAATAAAACATGAAAATAGCAATTCTCGCCGACATACACGGCAACAAACGGGGCCTTGAAACTGTAGTAAATCACATCGAAAATTGGGAGCCAGACACAGTTCTTGTCAACGGAGATATCGTCAATCGTGGTCCTTCAAATCTTGAATGCTGGGACTTTATTTGGCAAAAACATCTAAACGAAAACTGGAAGCTAGTGCGGGGAAACCATGAAGAATTCCTGCTGAGTTTTTATGCCCCAAAGCCTTTAGAAAACGAAAAATCTCATGATCTAAACCTGTTTGCCCTATGGGCATGGGAGCAAATCAAACATCGAGCATTAGAAATGGCCCAAATGCCCGATCGCCAATCGGTTATCGCCCCAGACGGCACCCTCCTGCTCGTCACCCATGCAAGCAACGGCAGTAGCCGTCAAGGTATATTCCCAAAAACTGAAGATGATGAACTGCGGCTCCTTACCCTTCCGGGACCTGCTGTTTTTGTCACAAGCCATACCCATCGGCCGTTTGTACGGCATGTCGACCAGACTCTTGTCGTCAATACAGGCTCGGCCGGACTGCCTTTCGACGACGACCCTCGTGCCAGCTATGCCCAAGTCACATGGAGCGAAACATCGGGCTGGTCGGCTGAAATAATCCGTTTAGACTATGACCGTGAAGCGGCCCAAATGGATCTGGTCACCAGCGGTTTTCTTGATGAAGGGGGACCGTTTGCCCAACTGGTCTTGGTTGAATACCGGTTGGCAATCGGTATGATTCAACGCTGGCATCGTAGTTTTAACAAGCCGTATTTTGAAACAGACATCGATTTAGAAACATCGGTACGCCAAATGCTTGCCTCAGAACAGTTCCGCGACCATACCTGGCGGCCGGGCAGCCGCTAGCCAGGGCGGGGCCACTGCAAATCAGATTCCCCGTATGGTTAAAGCTAAGACCCAAAAGCTTCATATTTTAGGCGTTATTAGTCAGCAGTTTGGTCCAGCTTGACAAAAGGATCTGTATTCTGCCGAAAGATACGCTAAAAACTGGGCCAATCTGGCGAAAAAAGTTAAGGTGCTGAATAATTATTTTTAGGCAACAAAAAAGCGCACCCTTTCGGATGCGCTTAATTTAGATTGCGGAGACAGGATTCGAACCTGCGACCTCCGGGTTATGAGCCCGACGAGCTGCCACTGCTCTACCCCGCGAATAGGATTATACACAGTCACAAGGTGGAATCAATTATTCTAAGAAAACAGAGGGGAGTCTTACAAAGAGCCGAGGCAAAAAACGAACATCTTTGATAATTATTCAGGAGTTTGGTCCAGTTTGACAAAAGGATCTGTGCTCTGCGGAGTGATGGGCTAAAAACTGGGCCAATCTGGCGAAAATAGGTGGGATGCTAAATAATTACCACCTTTGAAAGATTGTTCGGCCCGCCAAAGAGGTTCTCATTAGCATCTTTAAGTTTCGAAAAACAGGCAACAAAAAAGCGCACCCTTC
>JAHDEB010000218.1 GCA_020629055.1 Chloroflexota bacterium | reverse complement strand
GTGGTGCCCGCTTCCATCGCTGCGACGGCGGCTGGGGCGATTTGGTCACCCGCATTGTTGCTTAGCATGACCGCGTCCAGTTCTTGTGTGCTGGCGTTGGTCATAATTTCGATTTGCCCTTGAACGCTGTTTTCAGGTGTTGGGCCGGTAAATTCTGCCGCATCGACACCTAACTCTGCGGCCGCTTCAACCGCACCATCGTTCGCTTGGTCAAAGACCAGGATTCCCAAGAATTTTGGCAATAGCGTTGCATTCATCGCCATACCTGGCTCTGGCACAACAACGGCCATCTCTTCCATCGCCTCTTCTGACTCATCCATCATCGCTGCTTCGCCCGCATCCGCTTCAACGTTTGAAGCATCATAAACGGTGAATGGACCCATGAGGACACGTAGCCCTTCATCACGGGTTGGATCTTTTTCAATGGTGAATGATCCCATCCGCCCTGCATCAAAAGTTGCACCGGCTTCAGCTTCGATGTTACCCACAGCCAAGTTGTAGGTTAGGTGATAGGTCAAGTAACCTAAGTCAACAAAGCTCCAGAGTGCGAACTCAGGGGCACAGCCGTTGAGCGTGAAGCTCACCATTTCGGCCGGGAGTCCCAAACCGCTGGTTTTAACTTGGTCACACAACCCTTCGTCCTGCATCGCTTTGGCGGCGGCCGCGATACCCACTGTGGTCGGCGCCATGATCAATTCCATGTCTGGGTATTGGTCAACCAGGGCTAACGCTTGGTTATAGCTTTCTTCTGATTGGTCGTTGCCATACACGATGTCGAGCAGTTCAAGATCAGCATATTTGCTATCGCTTGAAAGTGCTTCTTCCATCGATGCGATCCAAGCATTTTGGTTGGCAGCGTCTGGGCTGGCTGAAAGAACAGCGAACTTCCCTGAACCACCTAGAATGCTGTGAGCCATATCGGCCATGACGACACCGGTTTCATCGAAGTCAACTTGGGCGACAAAGACGCTTTCACCTTCGGCCGATGGGATAGGGGAGTCCCATGTGACGACGGTGACACCCGCGTCCATCGCGGCTTGTGCGGCTGGCGCGATTTGATCACCAGCGTTATTGCTGAGCATAACTGCATCGACACCTTGCGTCGCTGCGTTGGTCATAATTTCGATTTGACCTTGCACGCTGTTTTCAGGTGTGGGGCCGGTAAATTCCGGTTGAGCTTGTCCCAGCTCTGCGGCCGCTTCCATGGCACCGTCATTGGCTTGGTCAAAAACTAAGATTCCAAGGAACTTTGGCAGAAGAATCGCGTTGAATTCCCCATCATCATGGGGCATCTCTTCTTCGTCCATCTCTGCCTCTTCATCCATTTCAGCTTCCATTTCTTCTTCAGCTTCCATCTCCTCTTCTTCGGAGGTTTCAGCCGGTGCGTCTACTTCTGCTACCGGTTCAACCGCGTCGTCTCGGCGACAGCCAGCTAGAACCAATAGAGCCACAACGCTGAGCATTGCAAACAGTTTCCAGTTCAGTTTCATTTCTAAATCTCCTTCTTTTATTAAATACAGCCGTTTTCTTTTGTCTGGAAAACAGCCATCTATACACAATTTTTAAGGCTAACTAATTTTTAAAACCGGCTTTTACGGCCGGATCTATTGCCATAACAAGTCTTGCTCTTTGTAAATGGTGAAAGAGCCCATTAGGACGCGTAACCCTTGCTCGCGAGTGGGGTCTTCTTCTATCGTGAAACGACCCAAGCGGCCGGCAAAGAATGTTTCACCTACCTCAGGCTCGATATTGCCTACCGTTAAGTGGTAGGCCAAGTAATACGCGAGATAGCCCAGGTCATTAAAGCTCCAGAGAGCAAACTGCGGAACACATCCTTCAATCATGTGAGGGACCATTTCATCCGGCAGTCCAAGCCCACTGGTCTTAACCGTTTGGCACAACCCTTCATCTTGCATCGCTTGTGCTGCAGCTTGGATTCCTACGGTGGTGGGTGCCATAATTAAATCTAAATCTGGGTAGTTATTTGCTAAGTTGATCGCCGTGCTGTAGCTGATAGAAAAGTTGTCATTGCCGTACGCGGTGTCAACAATTTCCAATTCTTGATACTTGGGGTCGTTGATTAGAACGGTCTCCATCGCTGCGATCCACGCATTCTGATTTGCGGCGTCACGCCCGGCCGACAAGATGGCGATTTGGCCGCGACCATCCAAAATGTTGTGCGCCATTTCGGCCATCACCAACCCGGTTTCATCGAAATCTACCTGAGCAACGAAGACGCTTTCACCTACGGCTGATGGAATCGGAGAATCCCAAGTGATGACCGTGACGCCCGCTTCTGTAGCGGCTTGAGCTGCGGCAGAGATTTCATCACCGCCGTTGTTGCTAATCAAAACAGCGTCATACCCATGGGTAACAGCATCATTTAAGATTTCTATTTGCCCTTGAGTGCTGTTGCTCGACGTAGGGCCAACAAATGCAGGAAAGGGCTGACGTAAACTTCTAGCCGCGTCGGCCGCGCCTTCATTGGCTTTGTCAAAAACAGATATACCCATAAATTTCGGCAGTAAAACCGCATTGAACGCTTCATCACCCGTGACATTTTGGGTGATTTTGTTTCGATCATTCTCATTGGATTGATCGATTTGATCTGTAGCTATATCAATGGAGATTTCTTCAATTACCACAGGATTTTCTTCACTTTGATCGGCTCGAACGTCCACATCGGTGTCTAAAAATGCACACCCTGTAACAAGCCAAGAGAACAACAATAGAGTTGAAATTAAGCTGATTTGTCTAGAGAACATGTATGGTTGAAAAATTAATGCTTCTGATGACTTCTAAGACTAATTCGTGAGATAAATTGTTAAGTTTGTCCGCTGGTTCGCGGATCATTCAATTTTGTTTGAACCCATTGCAGCAAATTGGGAACAAGGACCGATAAGATAAGCAGCAATCCGATTACCCCGGTTTGGGCGTTCCCAGATACGTTGGCCAATGACATGCCGTTGCGCATATTCAAAATAATCAGGATGGCTAAACCAACTCCGGTCAGCGTGCCTGACCCGCCAAAGATGCTGACACCGCCTAATAGCACCATGGTGATGATGTCTAGCTCAAATCCTTCGGCCGTGCTGCCGCGAACAGCGCCTAGCCGAGCTGCAATTAAAATGCCTGCAATCGCAGACACTAAGCCCGACAGAATGAATAAAATCATTTTTAAGCGTTTTGCATTGACGCCTGAATATTCAGCCACTTCGATGCTGTTACCGACCACATAGGTCTTTCGACCAAACCCGCTGCGTTGCAAAACCACAATCATGATGGCAAGGCCGATAAAAAATAAGATGATGCCGAAGGTTAAGGGGCCAAAAAGCGGATCTTGCCCTAAGGCGTCAAAGCCTTCAGGAAAATCACCAATTGAGCGATCTTCGACGAGGACTCGGGCTAAGCCCCGATAAGCGATGAGCCCGGCAAGGGTTACAACCAATGAGGGCAAACCTACATACGCAACAAAGAAACCGTTGATCGCCCCGGCTAGCGCCCCAACCAGCAGCGCGGCCGAAATCGCGGTGCCAAGGGTGAAGCCGTCATCCCAAACAAAAGCAAAGACGCAGGCTGCTAGCCCCATGATCGATGCGACTGAAAGGTCGATTTCAGCGTTGATAATGATCAAGGTCATCACCAATGCGACGATGATTTTTTCGATTGAGAGGTGGAATAAATTGACCTGATTTTGTAGCGACAGATAAAACGGTGATAGGCTGATGTTAATCAGAACCACCACAACAAAAATAATGGCGAGCAGGGTTTCCCACTGAAGCAAACGGTCAATTAAAGATTTTCGGTTCATGATGCCACCTCTTCAATTTCAACTTCAATTTCAGCTTGATGGGTCGCAGGGGAAGGGCTGTCTGTTTGTGTAGAGCGCCCCCACCAACTGCGTAGATTTTTTAGAATGAGTGAATCGGTTGTGACCGCCAACAAGATGAGCAATCCTAGCACCGCGTCTCGCCAAAATTCACTAATGACGCGCCAGCGAAGCAAACTTTGCTCTAGCGTCGCAATGAGGATAGTCCCCAGCAATGCACCGATGAGCGAGCCGGATCCTCCAAAGATGTTGACCCCACCGACGACAACGGCCGCCACAACTTGTAGTTCCATCCCTTGGGCCGCGACAACTGTGATGGTGCCGAATCGGGCCAAGAACAGGAAGCCGCCGATACCGCATAAAGCGCCACAAATCGCATAAACGCTAACGGTCGTCCGTTTAACCGGCAGACCGGCCATTTCGGCCGCATGCGGGTTCGACCCGATCGCGTAAAGGCGTCTGCCCCACGGCAGGAAAGTAACCGCAAGTTGAAAAATAATAACAACGATCAGGGCCAGTAAAACAACGGCACGAATTTGTATCTCGCCAAAGGTAAATGCGTTTAGACGAGGGAGATCGACCAACCAAGTGGGCAAGGCGCTCGTGATAATCGACTCCGCATTGGCACCGTTGACTAAAACGGCGCGATAGATGGCCAAGGTGCCAAGGGTTGTGATGATCGCAGGAACATTGCCATAAGCGATGATTAGACCGTTGATAACGCCTAATCCACCCCCCATCAGCATCGCGAGGATAATCGCTGCTACCGGGGACATCTCTGGGCTATTGACTAAAATTCGGCCGGTAAAGTAGGCGGTAAACCCAACAATCGAGCCGACCGAGAGATCGATGTTGCGCATGATGACGACGAGCGTTTGTCCGGCCGCAACAACCGCCAGGATCGCTACGCTAGATGCGATGCGATTAAAGGTCCGTGGGTGATAATAGTTTTCAATTTGAGAGCCGAAAAATAAGACGGCCAATGCGATAATCAAGACGAGCGAGAGTTCACGCAGTTGTTCAGGGCGGATATTTCGCCAAAATTGGTTCATAAGCTTAGACCGCCTCCCCTAAAGATAGATTGGCCTGCCCCATCGCGGCTGTCATGACAGATTCTTGGCTGGCACTTTCCCCAGAAAAAATCCCCATTTGGCGACCTTCACGCATGACGAGTATGCGATCGCTCATCGCCAATACTTCCGGCAGGTCGGATGAAATCATGATGATGGCGATCCCCTCGGCCGCCAGTTCATTGATAATTTGATGCACTTCCGCTTTTGCCCCCACATCGATACCACGGGTGGGCTCATCTAAAATGAGCAGTTTGGGCTTAATGTTCAGCCACTTGCTGAGCATCACTTTTTGCTGATTGCCGCCCGATAAGTTTCCTACGACCGTATCAACATTTGGGGTGCGAATATTGAGCCGTTTGCGGAAAGATTCTGCGGTGTCTCGCTCATCGTTTGTTTTGAGCAACCCCAAACGGGTTAGATATTTTTGTAATAAGGGGAGCGTGATGTTCGATTGGATCGACATCGGCATCGAGAGGCCCAATCCCCGTCGATCTTCTGTCACATAGGCGATGCCTAGCCCAACCGCTTGTTGCGGTGAGCGTATGTTGACCGTCTCTCCGGCAAATGCGATCGAGCCGCTGTCGGCCGGTGCGATGCCAAACAACGCCAGCCCCACATCGGTGCGGCCGGAGCCGACCAAGCCAGCAAAGCCAAGCACCTCACCCGCTTTGACTTCAAAATTAACATCTTTAAACACGTTGTTTTTCGTCAAGTTGCTGACAACAAGGCGTGTTTCCCCTCGCTCGTTGTCGGTGCGGGTAATGGTGTCCCCTAGTTGACGGCCGACCATATCACTAATGGCCGCTTCTGGTGTGACCTCTGAGGCGGGCGCTGTGCTAATTAATTTGCCATCTCGCAGCACACTGACTCGGTCTCCTAGTGCGAACACTTCTTCCATCCGATGGCTGATATAAACGATGGAAACCCCTTGTTGGCGCAATGAGCGCACCAGTTTAAACAGTTGTTCCGATTCATGTGCCGAAAGTGAAGCTGTCGGTTCATCCATGATGAGAACTTTCACATCGAGCGAGATCGCTTTGGCGATTTCAACCGCCTGCTGCGAGGCGAGTGTGAGGCCGAGGGCCGGACTGCGCACATCGAGCGAAATATCTAGCCGAGATAAGATTTCTTCTGCATCTGCATACATCTTGCGCCAATTGACAATCTGCCCCCTGTTGCGGTGGCTAATAAAGATGTTCTCTGCGACGTTTAAGTCAGGGAATATCATCGGCTCTTGATGGATGGCGGCGATCCCGTGGCCTTGGGCATCAAAAGAGTTGCGAACCACGATCGGCCGGTCCTCAAATGTAATCGAGCCACTATCAGCTTGATAGATGCCGGTTAAAATTTTAATTAGGGTCGATTTCCCAGCTCCGTTTTCCCCTAATAGGGCATGGACTTCACCAGGGTAAAAGTCTAGCGAAACAGAGTCTAAGGCCTGAGTTGATCCAAATCTCTTTGAAATGTCCTGAATCGATAAGATCGGTTTGGTCATGAGGATTTAAATTGAACTTCCTTGTGGAAGTTTGCCGAAAAGTTAAATAGATGAACGATTAGGAATTAACGAACTCCTAATTGCAGTTAAAGATCATAGGTGCGATCTCCTGTTTTTTGCAAAACCTTGTAGATATTTGTTGTTTTGGGTGAAATATCGACAAAATTCGACAATTTATCGATTTTGTCTACACTTGCAGCCTATGACAACGACCTTTGAACGCCGCTCTACCGTCCTGCGCTTATTAAAAGAACAGCCAGGGATAAAAGTGACCGAAATGTCTGAATTGCTTGATGTTTCGATAGGTACCATTCGAAATGATCTGAATGCGCTGCAAAAAGAAAGCAAGGTGCGGCGTGTTCGTGGTGGCGCAATATTAATGGGTCCGGCAACAGAGTCTGAAAAAAATGGAGAGACGATTGTCAATGGAGCCGCCAAACAGCGGATCGCCCTTCGCGCGGCTGAAATGGTCAAAGACGGGGATGCGATTTGGTTAGACGCAGGCACAACGGTTCAGCATTTAATCCCTCTATTGCGCGATCGCAAGCAGCTCACAGTTGTGACCAATGGGCTGCGCGTGGCGATGAGTTTGGCTGAGCAAAGTGAACATACGGTGCTGCTTATTGGGGGGCGTTTAGGCTCTGATGGAATTTACACCGTTAGTATGGGGCGCTCAGATTTGCTTGATTCAATTAATATTCAAACCGCATTTATTTCAGGCGTTGGCTTCTCTGTCGATGCGGGGCTCACCGTTTTAGAATATGAAGATGCGCAAATTAAGGCGCAAGTCATCGAATCGGCCGAAAACGTGGTCGCTTTGGTCGATTCAACAAAGATCGGCCGACGGGGCTTTGCTCCGGTTGCCCGCATTCACCAACTTTCACATTTTTTAACAGATTTAGACCTTAGTGAATCGATGCTGTTGGCCTTGCGGCAAGCTCAGGTCAATGTCACCGTTTGCGGCCAAAATACGATCCGGTCTCATACCATCGAAACGGGTAGACAAAAATATGTCATCGGCTTTGCCAACCAAAGTGAAAAGCTCCCCTTTGCGGTTGACGTGCGCAAGGGGCTAGAACGTGCTGTGGCGGAACGGGGGGATGTCGACCTTGTTTTAACAGATAACAAGCTGAGCAGTGCTGAGGCTTTGCGTGTAGCCAATCATTTGATCCAACGAGAAGTTGACTTGGCGATCGAATATCAAATCGATTATCGTGGCGGCAGCTTGATCATCGATAAGTTCCAGCGGGCACGAACCCCTGTAATCGCGGTTGACATTCCGATGGTGGGGGCAACATTTTTTGGGGTGGACAATTATCGGGCCGGTTACATGGCAGGGGAGGCCCTCGGTCTCTGGGTTCAGCATAACTGGCAAGGGAGCTATGATCACTTTGTGATTTTAGAAGAGCAGAGGGCGGGAGATTTGCCCAAAGCCCGGATTCACGGTCAGCAGGACGCCTTTGAGAGCCTGTTGGGCCATGTGCCTGAGTCTGCAACGGTGACCCTTGATAGTGGCAATACCCATGCGGTGAGTCAACAAAATATGACCCGATGGCTAAAATCACGACCTAACGCCAATAAAATCGCGGTCATCAGCTTCAATGACGAAGCGGCCGTGGGGGCGATTCGAGCGGCACGCGCCTTAGATCGTGAGAATGATATCGTTGTCGTGGGGCAAGGGGCTGACCGGCTCGGCCGCACCGAAATCAAAAGGGCCAATTCTCGCTTAATCGGGTCGACCGCCTACATGCCTGAAAAATATGGAGAAATGTTAATCGAAATCGCTATTCGATTGCTCCAAGGAAAGCCCGTTCCTCCAGCCGTGTACATCGACCATGTTTTTGTGACCAAAGATAATTTGAGCGGGTACGAAGAGCTGTCGCCGCATGGGGAGATTTGAGTTGCCTTCAACCGCAATCCCCGACAAAATTCGCTAGAAGATATATCATACCAACCCTACCTAAGTAGATTGCATAATTTTCTAAAAGATTTGGCAGGTTTTCACCAGAGGTGGATGGAGCCAAACCTGCCAAATCTAAAGTCAGTTACTTTCTATCATCTACTTAATCTTATAACAAGGAAAGCGCCCAAATGGACTATTCAGGTGTTAGAGCAGAAGTTTTTGAATTTATACAAAAGGCGGTAAAAGAGGGGCTAACGAGAGCATCTGCCGGAAATTTTAGTATTCGGACTGAAGATGGGAACATGGCGATAACCCCGGCCGGTGTCGGGTACGACGTGCTTCGGGCCGAAGAAATTGCGATTGTTGACCTAAACGGAAATCATGTGGACGGCCCCAAAAGAGCTTCATCTGAGACCCCCATGCACACCTCGATTATGCGCCACTTGCCCAACGTGGGTGCGATTTGCCACACCCATTCAGTTTATGCGATGACGTTCGCCGTTCTGGGCAAAGAGATCCCGATGATTAATTTGGAGCTGTTGATGTGTGGTGCGCCGATCCCTGTGGCGAAATGGGCCTGCCCAGGGAGTGAAGCTGGTGGAGAAGTAACGGTGGATACTTTTAAGCAGCGGCCGGAACTAAAAGCGATGCTGCTGAGAAATCACGGACTGGTAACGATCGGTGCCAATTTAAAAGAAGCGTATAGCCACGCGTTAGACGCGGAAGTGGGGGCACGGGTCTATTTTCAGGCCCTGCAAATCGGTAAGCCGGTTGAACTAACCGCGGATCAAGTTCAAGAAGTTTTTGATGTCTATTCGTAAAAAGTTTCAGGTTGCATGTTGCAAGTGAGGAAAAATATGAGCGCATTTCACAGTATAAAATGGGAAGAGGGTGGGGTAATTAGCATGATCGATCAGCGAAAGCTGCCCCATGAGACGGTCTATAACAAGTATGACAATTATCAAGATGTCGCTGAAGCGATCACCACGATGGTGATTCGTGGCGCACCCGCGATCGGGGCCGCGGCCGCCTATGGGTTGGCGGTTACGGTGCATCATTCAAGCGCCACCACGCTGGCCCAGGCAAGAGAGGAGCTGGCGGCTGCGGATGCAGTTTTGCGCAAATCTCGGCCGACTGCGGTTAATCTGTTTTGGGCCTTAGACCGAATGGCTCTGAAAATCGAGAGTGATGGGTTTAATTCGGTAGACGATTTGCGGGCGGGTACGCTGGCTGAAGCCCATGCGATTGCGGCCGAAGACGTTGAGATTAACAGATCGATCGGCCGTCATGCGATGCAACTGGTGCCAGACAATGCCAAAATTATCCACCATTGCAATACAGGCAGCTTGGCCACAGTTGACTACGGCACCGCGTTAGGGGTGATTCGTATGGCGCATGAAGAAGGGAAAAATGTCTTTGCGTACATCGACGAAACCCGGCCGAGGTTACAAGGGGGGCGACTTTCAGCCTTTGAGCTTAAAGCTCAGGGGGTTCCGTTCCAAGTGATTGTTGACGGGGCGTCTGGCTATTACTTACGCAAGGGTGAAATTGACTTGTGTGTTGTGGGGGCTGACCGGGTCGTGGCCAATGGTGATACGGCAAATAAAATCGGTACATACAATTTAGCCGTTGTCGCTTACGAGAATAAGATCCCATTTTATGTTGCATGCCCGACCACAACGATTGACCTTGTGACGCAAACGGGGGATGAGATCGACATCGAAGAAAGATCGGCCCAGGAAGTAACCCATGTAGGTAGTTGGCAAATAACGCCGGATGATGTGGAAGTGGCTAACCCCGCTTTCGACGTGACTCCGGCGAAATACATCACCGCCATTATCACGGAAAAAGGGTTGGTTTACCCGCCATTTAAAGAAAATATCGCCAAAATAATGCAGGCTTA
>JAHDEB010000020.1:14919-50392 GCA_020629055.1 Chloroflexota bacterium | reverse complement strand
CCCAGCCCCTCTCCCAGTGGGAGAGGGGAGCAAACCCAGACACCTGTACAGTTACAATATTTCTTGGACAGAATTTATAAACTGAACAGGACAGTTAAACGGAAAAGCATTATCCTGAAAATCCTGTCGATCTTGTCAAAGATGGCTTTTTTAATTTTTCGGGGTTCTACATCGACGTTCAAAATCAAAAATCAGAATGATAACAGAGAGGAAATTGGGCTAAGTCTATGACTCGTATTTAGCAGATTTAGATATTTTGTACATTTCTTACGAAGTAGCGTCAATTTTTTTAGACATATTGACAAATAGAGTAAGTAAGATATCATTTTCGTGAAAACGTTTTCACAAGAAGGCAATTTTACGGTCTATCTGTGAAAACGCTATCAAATTAAAAAGCCCACATATTTCTATAGACAAGTATCCATACAGCAGACTTTACGATATAAGGAGACTCAGTTAAGAAAAAATATAGACAAAACAGAATTCAAAGTACCAAGTAAATAGCTATAGGAATCACTTATGTGTCGGAGCCAATGTCGATAAAACGAGGGGATCGTTTTAGTCATTTTTAATGACCAACAGCAAAAGGAAGTAATTAACTATGAAATTAAGAAATTATTTAACAGTCCTTGCAACCATGCTGGCAATGTTGCTGATGAATATCATCTCTGCGCCAGTGCAAGCCCAAACTGTCCTACCTACCATCATCATTGATGATTTTGAAGACAATGATGTGAGTGACTGGGGCTATTTTGGCGGGAGCAACGGAGGTGGCGGCTTCGGTGTCGGGGATGACCGGCCGCAAGATGGATCTTACTATCTCAGCACAGGCTGGGGAGGCGGTGGAGCTGGAGGCTTTTACGGAGGTCTCTTTAAAAACTTCGACAATGCTTCTCAAATTGTGTTACCTACAGATGCTTGGTTAAACGTCTGGGTCTACAATCAAGACAATGCAACTTCAGACCAATACCAACTTGAAATCACCATTCGTGAAGACACAGATGGTGACGGCTGGGCAGACGGAGTTGATGACTCTTTCCGTCTTGATACCGTATTCACAAGTGCAGAATATGACAACCAATGGCGCCTAATCTCAGCCCCTGTCAGCAGCTTTGCTCCTGTTGGGGCCGGTGGCGACGACATTTTTAATGGGAACCTAGATGAAATCGTCCTTGTTATCGCGGGCGTACAAGGTGCAGATCCAGCAATTGTTGAATTAGACATTGATGACATCTCTTTCAGCTCCGGTGGCCCAGAAGTAAGCGCATTAACCATTTTTGATGATATGGAACATGGCGATCCATTTGCAAATGGCTGGTTCTCATTCAATGGTTCAGTCGGCGGTGGGGGCCTTGGTGCAAACACGGCAGATTTGCCTCCAACAGATGGAGGAGCTTTCTCGATTGAAACCGGTTGGGGATCAGGTGGAACACCTGGCTTTTACGGTGGCTTCGGTCGTACAAACACGATCGATCTAACTGGAACAAACACCTTTAGCTTTTGGATCAACCCCAATGCAGGGCAAGAATATCTGTTAGAAATCAACCTGCAGGAAGATGACAATGGCGACAATCTAGCTGATGCAGCCAATGATGATGAGTTCCAATATAACTGTCAGATTTCAGCAACTGGCCCATGTGCAATCGCAGGTGGCGGTTGGCAGTTGGTTCAAATTCCATTGGAAGACTTTTTTGACGATAACTCCTTCTTTAGCGCCGGAAATGGTGTTTTAGATGCAACCCCAGTCAGTGCCGGCGGTAACGGCCAACTCGTTAATATCGTTGTAGCAGTCATTGGCAGCGGAACAGACGCAAACTTCCGAACAGACTACTGGGTCTTTGACCAAGTCAATGAAACCGGCTCGCCAACCCAAATCGTGGACGACTTTGAGAACGGCTTGCCAACCGGCGTTGATTCTGATGGTGTACCTATCGGCTTCTTCGTGGTAGCAGATGGTGGGAGCACCTCGTCAATTACTACAACAGCTACACCTCCGGCCCCCGTGCCAGATTCAGTTGAAGGCAACAACGTAATGGCGTTTACCGCTGACGTGACCGCTTTTGCTGTATTTATCCACAGCTTTGAAAATTCAGCCGTTGACACTTGGGAAACCCAAGATTGGAGCAGCTATGGTGGGCTAAGGTTCTGGTTCTACGGCCAAAATACCGGCACAACGATTTTTGTTGATGTAATCGACAATCGTAATCCCGACTCAACGACAGATGATGCTGAACGGTTCTCAATCACTTTCGCCGATGATTTTTCAGGCTGGCAGTTGATTGAACTACCATTTGCAGATTTTCTGCGCAAAGAGATCGGTAATGGGGCCCCTAATGACGGCTTCAATCTAACCGAAGTGCATGGTTGGGCGTTAGGCGCTCTTGAAACAGCAGGTGAACAGACTTTCTATGTTGATGATGCAACCCTTTACGGTGAGGCGGTCATTCCAGAATTGGCGGTCACCTTTGCTGGTGCCAGATTCGACATCGAAGAAGGGACAACGGGTGATGTAACGGTTAAGCTGAATCGTGCCATGAACAGCGATGATCCGGCTCAAGTTTCAGTTGATTACTCAACATTTCCTGGGGTTGCAATCCCCGGCCGTGAATACACCCCAACATCGGGTACTTTAACATTCACCAATGGTGGTCCATCAGAATTAACTTTCTCGATTGAGACGTTCGATGACACAAAATGGGAAGGTGATGAGCGTATCGGCTTAAGCTTGACCAACCCTGTTGATGTTGAGACCGGTTTTGCGACACTAGCTTCCGCTTTTATCATAGAAAACGACATGCTAGACCCCAACCTAGTTGATGATTTCTCACATGGTCCATATTTGTGGGAAGGCGCTGGGGACATCTCGACAAAAGAAATTGAAGCGGGTGACGCAGCTGCGATCCCTGGCCAAGATGCATATGAGACTGTCTTGAATGTAGACCTGCCTCAATATGTCGAGGTTGAAGTACAAGGGAATATGTGCAAAAGCAATGGCGTAATCCCTGTTATTCTTTTTGGATCAGACGAATTTGATGTGGCTTTAGTAGACCATACAACGGTGATGCTGGGCGATGCATCTGAATCCCATGTGAACAAGAAGAATGGTATTGCAGAACGGCATGAAGAAGATGTAAACGGTGATGGGTATCCTGATCTTGTTTTCCACTTCCAAGCGCAAGATGCAAATATAGACTGTAACGAAAGTGGTGTTCCATTTAGCGGCCAAACATATGCAGGGCAACAACTCAGCAATGAAAGCCAGACCGTATCTTTTAGCCGTGATTTCCCGGATGCTGAAGATTGGAGCACCGCCGAAAGCATGAGCTTCTGGTATTACGGCCAAAATAATGGTGAGGCTGTAACAGTAAATCTCCTCGATAATCGCGCAGCTGATCCAGGCCCATCGGGTTGGGAAATGGTTTGGGCTGAAGAGTTTAACGAACCGGCCGGCACCACACCGAATCCTGAATTTTGGACCTATGAAATAGGTGACGTGACCCCTGACGGAAAAAACGGTTGGGGTAATGATGAACGTCAATATTACACCGATGATCCAGCCAATGCGGCGACTGATGGTAACGGGAATATGGTTCTGACCGTCCGTGAAGACGATAGCGGTCGTGACTGTTATTATGGGGAGTGTGAATACACATCTGCCCGTCTGATTTCTTGGCGGAAAGCTGAATTCGCATACGGCCGTATCGAGTCTCGTATCAAAGTTCCACCAGGTGAAGGCATCTGGCCCGCATTCTGGAGCTTAGGCACAGACATTGATGTGGTTAGTTGGCCGCAAACGGGTGAGATCGACTTCATGGAGTTTGTCGGCCGTTTGCCAAACGAAATCTTCGGCACCATTCATGGCCCAGGCTATGCGGGTGGCGCAAGCTTTGGCAATATCTACACCTTTGATGAACCGGTCTATAATGACTACCACACCTTTGCGGTTGAGTGGGAACCAGATCTCATCAAATGGTACGTTGACGGTATCCTGTACCATACAGCGACCCCAGATGACGTTGCGCCGAACGAGTGGGTCTTCAACGACGAAGTCTTCTTGCTCCTGAACGTTGCTATTGGTGGTAACTTTGGTGGTGCGATTGATCCAAACATCGAGCTTCCAGCGTCGATGGCGGTTGACTATATCCGGGTTTATCAAGGGCCAGATACGGCCGAGCGTTTTGAAACAACCTTCACTGATGATTTCAGCGGTTGGCAAGAAGTAACAGTTCCATTCGATGGATTTACCCGTAGCGCTGAGCAGCCTGCTGGTGCCCCAGACGATGGTTTGACACTCACTGGTGTTCGCGGATTTGGTTTCGAAGTTCCAGCTGATGGTTCATCCGTGATGATCGATCAAGTTCACTTGGACCCTATCCCACTACCAAGTGAAGTAACGGTAACCACCTTAGCTGATAGTGGTCCAGGCTCATTGCGTGATGCAATCGCTGGAACGGCAACAGATGGGACGATTACCTTTGATGCCAGCTTAGCTGGTGGAACAATCACCCTAACTTCGGGTCAACTCCTGATTGATCGTAGCGTGACCATTGATGGTAGCGATGCGGCTGGATTAACCGTAAGCGGTAACAACAGTTCGCGTGTATTCTTAATCAATGCACCAGCAACCGTCAGCATGAATGACCTTACAGTCTCTGACGGTGTAGGTTCACCTCAAGGTGGCGGCATCCTTAACGGTGGTGTGTTGAATTTAGACAGAATGGTTGTCACCAACAACACCGAAAGTAGTGGCGCACCCGTAGACTTCCAGTTTGGTGGTGGTGGTATCTATAACGGTGATGGGGCAACTCTCAATCTAACCAACAGTACGGTGAGCAACAACAGTACGCTTACTCAACCCGGTGGTGGCATCTATGGCTTTTTCAACAGCACAATTAATGTCACCAATAGCACCATCAGTGGCAATGTAAGCGCTGATGTCGCAGGTGGGTTACGTACCTTGGGTGATGTGAACATTGTGAATAGCACGATTAGCGGCAACACGTCAACCGCATGGCACGGTGGTGGTATGTTTAGCACCGATGGATCGGTTACGATTCTAAACACCACCATAACAGGCAATAATGCTCCCGCTGGTACAGCTGGCGGACTCATGATCGCCTCATTTGGTAACCCCGTGAATGCAACAATCCAGAACAGCATCATCGCTGACAACGGGTCGTATGGCTGTCAGGTCGAAGGTGGCGCAGCGAGCTTGAGTTCGTTGGGCAACAACATCTCTTCTGACCCATCATGCGCATTGGATGCGAGTGACCTTGATGTTGGTGCAGGTGGTGCAGGGTTGGGAACATTGGCGAACAATGGCGGCCCCACTCTAACACACGCATTAGAAGCGGGAAGTCCCGCGATTGATGCAGCAAACGGAGCTGCCTGCCCTGCAACTGATCAACGGGGTGTTGCTCGGCCGCAAGGTTCTGGGTGTGATATCGGCGCAGTTGAAGCGAATTAGTACTTCAGCTAAGCAGGAACGCGAACATAGATTGATTCGGTCATAGTGTTCGTGTTCTTAAGCATAATTTCTAGGCCCATGCTGTCTTGTAGATAGCATGGGCCTTTTGAAATTTGTATCATTTTTTCATGGGATATAAAACTGTGGTAAATTCGATGTTTATGACACCATCGGCCAAAACAACTATCCATGACATCGCTAAAAGAGCCGGCGTTTCTATTAGTACTGTCTCACGGGTTTTAAACGACAACAAATCTGTGCGGGAAGGGTCAAGGCAAGCGGTTTTAGATGCGGTTCGTGAACTCAACTATCACCCAAATATTTTTGCGAGCGGCTTGGCAGGGGGGCAATCTAAAACGATTGGGATTATCACTCAGTATATTTCCAGCCCTTTCTTCGACATGATTCTACGTGGCATTTTAGATGAAATGACCGGTGGGAATTACCACCCACTATTTGCTGATGGCCAGTGGCAAGAAGATAAAGAGCGTCGTAGTTTAGAAACTTTTATCGACCGTCGTGTCGATGGCTTGGTAATCTTAGGTGGCGTACTGCCCGAAGACGAACTCATCGCAATTTCCCAAAGGTTGCCCCTTATTGTGATCGGCCGGGACATTAAAGCGATCCAAGATCGGTGCATTCCTCTAGACAACTACGGCGGCGCATATGCTGCTACACAACACCTGATTCAACAAGGGCACCGTAATATCATCCATTTGACCGGCATCCTCCGTCATGAAGATGCTCAACAACGGTTGGCCGGGTACCGCCAAGCGATGGCTGATGCTAATTTATCCAATGACGACAAACTGATTGTTGAGGGTGATTTTTCAGAACAATCGGGGGTCATGGTAGCGGAAAGACTGCTAAACAACGGCCCTACATTTACAGCGATATTTGCTGCAAACGATCAAATGGCGATGGGGCTACGTTTGACCCTTTACCGCCGAGGTATACGTGTCCCAGAAGATGTCTCGCTAATCGGTTTTGATAATCAACCCGCCTCAGCGTTTCTAACCCCACCTCTAACGACGGTCGGACAGCCCGCCCTTGCGATCGGAAAATCGGCCGCCAAACGGATTTTAGCCAAAATTCAAGATCAAGAAGAAGAGATTAAACATTTCAAAGCTAAACTGATGATCCGTGATTCGGTCACAAGAATCCATTAAACCTGCCTTCAAAAGCCTACCTAAGCTATCCGAGCGCCCTATTTTTGGAATCGGTATGACCTTACCTCATTGTCCTCAAGTTCAGAGGCATACCAACCTTCCAAGAATCACCACCAATTTTGCCAAATTTGACCAATTTCTTGACGAATCAAAACAACTTTGTACAATGTAAGCGGTTACAGTAAGCGTTTACAGTAAACGCTTACATTGATTAATTTTCTATACGTTTATGTCTGTAAAAAGAAGCCCAAACCAACGTGTTAAAATAAACGATGTCGCCCGCCAGGCCGGCGTTTCTACAGCAACGGTTAGCCGTGTCATCAACGGTACCGGGACAGTCTCTGAGAATACAGCTAAAAAAGTTAATCAAGCCATCAGCTCTCTAAAATTTGTAGCCCACGGTTCTGCTCGTGGACTTGCTGGCTCGAAGACACACACAATCGGTCTTGTTCTTCCAGGGCTTACTACATTCTTCTTCACCACATTAATTCAAGGAATCAATGACTGCATCTACAATCGTGATTACTCGCTGTTGATGTACTCGGTGAATACGCCAGCGTCTATGATTTCAGGTAAGCCTTTACCACTTGGGGAGCACAATACAGACGGCCTCATTGTTTTTACAGATTTTCTAGATGATTATTCAATTCAATACATGCATGATCAAGACCTCCCTATTGTCATGCTCCATAGCTCCCCCCCAGTTGATTTAAATATTCCCAAAATCATGTTTGAAAACGAAGAAGGAGCCTGCGACATTGTGAACCATCTCATTAAGATGGGGAATAAAAAAATTGTTTATCTAAGAGGTCCAGAGGGGAATGAAGACTCACGTCAGCGTGAATTGGGTTACAGAAGAGCTTTAACCGCTAACAACATTGAAATAGACGAGACTTTGATCGGCCGGGGCAATTTCGCATCGGGCCGTGCCGAAGATGAAATCATAGACATGTTGCAACGTGGCATAAAGTTTGACGCAATCTTTGCAGGCAACGATGATGCTGCGGCCGGTGTGTACCGAGCATTGCGCAAACAAGGATTTCTCATTCCAGAAGATATCGCTGTCGCTGGATTTGATGATGATTACATGGCCCAATATATCTCTCCCGCTTTGACCACGGTTAAGGCACCTGTGCAAGAGTCTGGATTTGAAGCAGCTCGAATTTTATTGGATCTAATTGATGGGAAGCCAACAGTAAACGAAGTCAGATTACAAACAGAGCTCGTCATTCGAGAATCCACAAAACGGGGGAATCATGTCTAATCAGTACTTTATTGGTGTAGATATCGGCGGAACGAATGTCGACGCATTGCTTGTCGATGAAGCGTTAGCCAACGAAATATTCATGACCGCTCCGATCCGACCAGGTGATGGCACACGGCCGATTGAAGTCATTATCAGTCTCATTGAACAATTGCTGGCCAAAGGTGGCATTAACGACTGGTCGTCCATTAAGGCGATCGGGGTTGGTGTCCCTGGGCTCGTAGATGCAGAGACAGGGGTTGTGGAGCTTGCGGTTAATCTCGATGAAAAGTCGATGAACTTAGGCGATATCCTTCAAACACACTTTGGGTGCCCTGCTTTTATCGAAAATGATGCCAATGCGGTTGCCTTGGGGGCCATGCAATTCTTAGTAGACGCATCAATTAAAAATCTTGCCTTCTTCACCATCGGAACCGGAGTAGGCTCTGGACTTGTTTTAAACGGCAAAATTTTCCATGGCTCAAAAAATATGGCGGGTGAAGTCGGCCACATGTTTATCAAAGAAAGCGATGTGCGCTGCCAGTGTGGGGCGAATGGGTGTTTAGAAACGTTTGTCGCCGGCCCCGCTATCGGCCGAATGGCGCGTGAAGCAACTCAGAATGGAACGGCGACATCCCTAAGCAAACATACTCATTTAGATGCAGCAGCTGTATTTACAGAAGCGGATGCGGGTGATGCTGTCGCGATCGATATTGTGAAAGAGGTCAGCCTGGTTCTGGCCCGCTCCTTACAGGGGATGATCATGTCTTTTGACCTCGAAAAGATCATCATCGGTGGCGGAATATCTCGTGCGGGAGACAGCCTTTTGAATCCCATCTTGGCTGAATGGAAAAAAATGCGTGCAGATTCAGTTATGGCTGAATCGATGTTACAACCGGACAAATTAATGATGTGCCCGCCCGACTTTAGGGCCGGGGCATGGGGCGCAGTGGCGGTTGCACTCGCTCAATCAGTCCAACAAAACGAACCAATGGTTTTGGCGCAACCTTCCTAAAAGGATGGTTTAGCCAATTCTATGTTCTTCGCATTTTGCGAATTAGAAACCCATTGTGGTTTTCTTTAATAAGAGAAAAGATCAGAATGACGCCCACAGCGGTCTGCCAACCAAGCTTGTGAGCGACATTTAAAAAACTTGCGAAACACCTGGAGGTGAAACACAAGTCAAGTATTCGTAACCATAACCCTAAACTGTTACTCAATGTCTTTGACACAAATTTTAGATTTGTCATGAACTTATCTAAAGCGGTGTGTCCTAATCGCTGATTAAGCAACCAGGATACATCTTTGCCCCGACTAAATTTGCTCCGATGTATTTCGGGCCCCACGGATTGAAAAATCCAATTTAACTAGGAGAAGATTGAAAATGAATAGTTTTCGCAAACTCTGGACATCACTAATTGTGATCTTGGCGCTTATGCTAGCTGCTTGTGGTGGTGGAGACACCCCTGCTCCAGCACCTGAAGCTGAAGCGCCTGCTGCCGAAGAAGAAGCGGCAGAAGAAATGGAAGAGGAAATGGAAGAGGAAATGGAAGAAGAGATGGCTGACGGCGAAAAAGTCACCATCCGCTGGTTCGTTGGTCTGGGTACCGGATCAAACGAAGACCAAATTCCAGTTCAAGATGGCGTAGTTGAAAAATTCAACGCGTCACAAGACCGCATCGAATTGGTTGTTGAGTATGTTGATAACGCTCAAGCAACTGACATTTTAAACACCCAAATCGCTGGTGGTAACTCTCCAGACATTATTGGACCTGTTGGTGTAGCCGGCCGTGCTGCATTCACCGATGCGATTTTGGACTTGCGTCCTTTAATGGAAGCAAACAACTACGATGTAAGCGACTTTGACCCAGCAATGGTTGATTTCTATGAACTAGAAAACAAAGGGCAGGTTGGTCTACCATTCGGTATCTTCCCATCTTTCATTTTTGTCAACAAAGACTTATTTGATGAAGCTGGATTAGAGTACCCACCACAAGAATATGGTGTTCCATACATCCTAGACGGCGAAGAAGTTCCTTGGAACATGGACACCGTCCGTGAAATCGGTTTGCGTTTAACCGTTGATGAAAACGGAAACGACTCAACCATGGACGGATTTGACCCAGAAGCGATCGTTCAGTTTGGTTACGGCGTACAGTGGGCCGACGTTCGCGGTATGGCTACCCTGTTTGGCGCTAATTCATTCCATGATGGCGCTGGTGGTGCACAAGTTCCTGCAGAATGGACCGAAGCGATGCAATGGTACCATGACGCAATGTGGGAAGACGTGTTCATGCCAAACGGCGCTTATGGTGGATCTGATCTACTAAACGCTGGTAACTGGTTTGAATCAGGTAACATGGCGATGGACCACGTTCACCTTTGGTACGCGACCTGCTGTACTGGTGGATTAGAAGCGAATTGGGACTTGGCAGTTATGCCAGCAGCTCCAGACGGTTCAATCACCGCTAAAATGCATGCTGACACCTTCGCAATCCTAGAAGGAAGCGAGCACCCACAAGAAGCATTTGAAGTTATGAGCTTCTTGATTGGTGAAGCAGCTGACGAGTTGACCCAGCTCTATGGTGGTTTGCCAGCCCGTTTGTCATTGCAATCAGCTTATTTCGATAAACTGGACGCAGATCAATTTGCTGACAAAGACATCAACTGGGATGTTGTAACCGCCAGCATGGCTTATCCAGATAATCCTAACCATGAAGAAGGATATCCAAACGAATTGCCAGCACGTGACGCTCTTGCTGCGTTTGCTGAGCAAATGAACAACAATCCTGACTTCGACGTAGCAGCCGGTATGGAAGAGCTACGTGACAACCTTGCAGCAATCTTTGATGGTGCAGATTTTGTTCCAGCTGTTGCTCCAGAAGCTGAAGCTGAAGAAGAAGCGATGGCTGACGGTGAGAAAACCGTTGTACGTTGGTTCGTTGGATTGGGAACCGGTTCAAATGAGGATCAAATCCCCGTTCAAGATCAAGTTGTTGCTGACTTCAACGCATCACAAGATGCGATTGAGTTGGTTGTAGAATATGTCGACAATGCTCAAGCAACCGACATTTTGAACACTCAAATCGCTGGTGGTAACTCTCCAGACATTATCGGACCTGTTGGTGTTGCCGGCCGTGCTGCATTTACCGATGCGATCCTTGACCTACGCCCATTAATGGACGCAGCTAACTACGATCTAAGCGACTTCGACCCTGCGATGGTTCAGTTCTATGAACTAGAAAATCGTGGTCAAGTTGGGTTGCCATTCGGCATCTTCCCATCATTCATCTTTGTCAACCTAGACCTATTTGATGAAGCAGGTCTCGAGTATCCGCCACAAGCTTATGGCGAACCATACATCCTAGACGGTGAAGAAGTTCCTTGGAACATGGACACCGTTCGTGAAATCGGCCTGTTGCTAACCGTTGACGAAAACGGAAACGACGCAACCATGGACGGATTCGATCCAGAAGCGATTGTACAGTTCGGTTACGGCGTGCAATGGGCTGACGTTCGTGGTCAAGCGACCTTATTTGGCGCGAATTCATTCCACGATGGCGCTGGTGGCGCTCAAGTTCCAGCTGAATGGGCTGACGCTATGCAGTGGTACCATGACGCAATGTGGAAAGACGTCTTCATGCCAAACGGCGCTTATGGTGGATCAGATCTACTAAACGCTGGTAACTGGTTTGAATCAGGCAATATGGCGATGGACCACGTTCACCTATGGTACGCAACCTGCTGTACCGGTGGCTTGGAAGCAAACTGGGACTTGGCAGTGATGCCAGCAGCTCCAGATGGTAGCATTACCGCTAAAATGCATGCTGACACCTTCGCAATCCTAGAAGGAAGCGAAAACCCAGATGCTGCATTTATCGTTATGCAATACCTGTTGGATGACGCAGCGGACACCTTGACCCAGCTTTACGGTGGTTTGCCAGCACGTTTGTCTCTGCAATCAGCTTATTTCGATAAACTGGACGCAGACCAATTTGCTGACAAAGACATCAACTGGGATGTTGTAACCGCAAGCATGGCTTACCCTGACAATCCAAATCATGAAGAAGGATATCCAAACGAGCTACAATCTCGTGATGCGTTGGCAGCATTTGCTGAGCAAATGAACAACAATCCTGACTTTGACGTTGCTGCAGGGTTAGAAGAATTACGCGCAAATCTCGAAGAGATTTTCGGTCAATAATTTTTCTTCTCTTTGAAATTGCTGCCCCGCCGTTATGGCGGGGCAGCATTAAAAACTGTGATTTAAAATCTGATATTCAAAAAAATAGTAGTTAGTCGAAGATCGAATTGAGGTAGATATGAGTTTTGTCGATGAAGTAACAAGCGCTAGAAAGTCCAGAAGGCTACGCTGGCGTGATATGTCTAAACTAAAAAAACATGAAGCCAAATGGGGCTATGTTTTTATTAGTATTTGGGTAATTGGCTTTTTGGCTTTTTATCTCATTCCAATGGTGGCCTCATTCGCATTTTCCCTACTTGACTTTCAATTAGCGAAACCAGGCGAGATCGAATTCATCGGTTTTGAACATTGGCGCAGAATGCTATTTGAAGACGAGTTGGTTTGGACATCAATGCGCGTTACTTTCGTATTTGCATTGATCACGCTACCTATCGGCATGTTTGTTTCGTTGGGGTTGGCGATTTTGCTTAACTCAGAACATTTAATCGGCCGAGACATGTTTCGCACCCTGTTCTACATGCCTTCAATGATTCCTTTGATCGCCTCGATCTTTATTTGGAGTGGTGTACTCAACTCGCAATCAGGCTGGTTAAATCGTCTCATTGAATTTACAACCGGCTACCCGGCTGTCGGTTTAAACGGGCTTAGGTGGCTCGACAGCCCTAATCTAATATATATTGCACTTACCTACATCGGCATTTGGGGTGTTGGAAATGCGATTATTATTAATCTGGCAGGTTTACAAAGTGTACCTACAGATCTTTATGAAGCAGCCCGTGTAGACGGAGCCAATTGGTTCCGCCGCCTATGGAGCATCACCATTCCAATGATTTCACCAGTTATTTTTTACAACTTGGTCCTTGGTCTGGTCGGTTTGCTACAGTATTTTATTGTTCCTTATATCTTGAACGGTGGAAACGGCTACCCTGAAAATACAACACGATTCTACATGATCCATTTCTTTACCAATGCGTTCGGCTATGCAGACATGGGGTATGGAGCAGCCTTGGCATGGTTGATGTTTATTGTTGGCATGTTGATAACCCTCGCACTATTTGGATCTGCACGTTACTGGGTTTATTACGAAGCAGAGAGTAATTAGGAGGAGTAAGAAATGGCTACTTTATTATCAGAACAAAAACCGGAAGTTTTAGAGCGTGTGAATGCAAACACCGCAGCACGCAAGCAAAAAGCCTTATTAATTAAATTTGGCATTACATCTTTGGCCGTCCTACTCCTATCGTTATGGGTCATGCCATTATTTTATGGCATCGTTACCTCTCTTAAAACCAAAGAGCAAATCTCTGATCCCAAAGCTTCGATTTTACCCGCGGCTGCGATCACGGTTGAATTTGAAGGTAAAGAATACGATGTCTATTCAGTTCCATTTGAAGATGGAACAGTTCGCGAATTGGCATTATATAAAAAGGGGCGTCAAGCAAGCACGTTTATAGATCCTAACAATTTGTCGGCCGAACCAATTGAGTGGGAAGGGATATGGCGTCAGCTTGAACAAGCACGAACCGTTTCACCCACGTGGAGCAACTATCCAGAGGCTTGGAACACGGTCAAATTCGGCCGAATGTTGTGGAACACTTTCTTTTATGCCACCGTTGGCATGATCGGCGCAGTGAGCTCAGCCGCTATCGTGGCGTATGGATTTAGCCGCTTTGATTTCCCATTCAAAAACGTCCTATTTATCATCTTGATTTCAACGATCATTTTGCCACCTCAAGTGACGTCTGTACCGACATATGCGTTTTGGGTCTCGCTGGACATGGTGCCGTCATGGTGGCCATTGATCATCCCGATGTTTTTCTCAAACGCTTATAACGTCTTTTTCCTCCGTCAATTCTTTTTGACTATTCCAAGAGAAATGGAAGAAGCGGCAAAAATCGATGGTGCCGGACCCCTTCGGACTTTCTGGTCAGTCATTTTGCCACAGTCAGGTCCTGCGCTAGTCGCGATCTCGCTGTTCCACTTTTTCTTTGCCTGGAATGACTTCTTTGGCCCGTTAATTTACTTGACCGGTGCCCGTGATCAGGTCCCAATTACGGTTGGGTTAACCTTCTTTAACGGAATTTATGCATCACAGCCACAATTGATTCAAGCGGCATCGATCATGACATTGATCATCCCCTTGGCGATCTTCTTCTTTGCACAGCGTTACTTCGTTCAAGGTATTGTGATTACAGGGAACAAATAAGCGACGTCCCAAATCAGATCGGTCTTGCTAAAGACTCGACCAAACTGTTCATCTTCTTCTCCCCCCTGCTCTTTTCAGACGAAAGGGCAGGGGTTTTCCCTATAACGATTCACCGTCGATAGTTTTTAAATCATCGATCTTTGTTTCAATTTAAATTGTATTCAATCTTCATTGTGATCTAATGTCAAAAAAATCTCTTTGGCTTCTGTTTATGCTGGCTATTTTTGTGGCAATTAGCGGGTGCAGCCAAGCAAATACAATAAACAACGATGAATTGACAAGCGCACCTACCGAGGTGCCATTGCCAACGGTTGCGCCTACAAGCACACAGGTTCCGGCCGGCATTTGGATTGACCCTGAAATCAGCTTAAACCAGATCAGCCCTTTGGTTTATGGGACCAACTATGGCCCTTGGCAAGCGGTCACCGTTGAGAATCAGCCTGCATTCGAGGCATCGGGGCTTAAATTTATTCGTTTCCCCGGCGGCCGTTGGGGAGATTCGAACAATTTACGCGATTACCATATCCGTCAATTGATGGCCCATGTCGACCAGTTAAATGGTGATGTGACAATTAGCGCCCGTCTGCTTGATGGAACACCGGAGCAGGCGGCTGACTTGGTTCGCTTGGTTAATGAGAAGATGGGGCATGACGTTCGCTACTGGTCTGTTGGAAACGAGCCTAGCTTATACAGGACCATGCAACAGGCTGAAGAATGGGACACGGCATACTTCAATGAACAATGGCGACTATACGTCGAGGCGATGTTGGCCGTTGACCCTGAGCTTACGATTTTGGGCCCCAATACCCACCAGTTCCGGCATGATGAATCGACAAATCCAAAAGATGAGAACGGCTTAGACTGGATGCGGGAATTTTTGAAGGCAAATGGTGATTTGGTTGATGTTGTCACTTTCCATCGTTATCCGTTTCCCACCAGCATGTCCGACCCTATCCCCCCCATCGAGGAATTACGCAACAACTCAGAGGAATGGGACGAAATTATCCCGAAAATTCGAGAAGTCATCCTTGAAGAAACGGGACGAGATATTCCGATTGGGATCATGGAAATCAACTCCAACTGGTCTGACGCGGCCGGTAGTGAAACTACCCCAGATTCTCAACTAAACGCGATTTGGTGGGCCGATGTGTTGGCCCGAATGATTCAACAAGATGTTGATATGGTGACCCACTTCGCTTTACAAAGTAATAAGTCAGGTTGGGCCATAATGAATCGTACCGATGTACGGCCGACCTATTACGTTTACCAAATTTATGACCAACTGGGTGAGACAAGAGTCGCAGCAGGTAGCGACGAGCGGTATGTGACGGTAGTCGCGGCCGATCGTGCGTCTGATGGAGCCTTAACCGTTTTGCTCATCAACCGAGCGGATGATCCCATCACGATGCCGATCCAAATCGGATCTGAAGATCAAATCGCGGTTAAAGAACTATGGCGTTTTGACCCCGAGACAAATACACAAAACCTTGGCTCGGTTACGATAAATGGCTCGATTGAACTTCCAGGACGGTCTGTATCCGTTTTGGTTATTGAACGATAATTCATCTAACTTTATGGCAAATTGGGCAAAAATTTTCAACACCACACTGCTAATCCTTTTAATGGGCTGTAGCCAAGCAACGGTGACTGACACCGTGCAGACAAATGTCCCTACAGATGAGCCATCGCCAACGGCAACGGCTATCCCTAAAACAGTTGCAGAGGAAGTGGCTGAAACGGCAGTTGAAGCTGAGCCAACACCGATGCCGATTGCCGGCCGCATGCTGCCTTATCAAAACCCGGACCTGCCAATTGAAGAGCGGGTCGAGGATTTACTCGGCCGCATGAGCCTTGACGAAAAGATTGGCCAGATGACGCTAGTTGAAAAAAATAGCATCTCCACTGAAAACTTATCGAGATATGGTATAGGGGCAATTTTAAGCGGTGGTGGCGGCGCCCCACTCGACAATAGTCCAGAGGGTTGGCTTGAAATGGTTACCGACTATCAAGCGGCCGCTTTGGCAACCGAACTAGAGATTCCATTGCTGTATGGGGTAGATGCGGTTCATGGCCATAACAATGTTATCGGGGCGACGATCTTCCCACACAACATCGGGCTAGGCGCTACACGAAACCCCGACTTGGTACAAGCGACAGCCCGTGCGACCGCCCTAGAAACTTTGGCGACCGGTATTCATTGGGATTACGCCCCCGTATTGGCAGTGCCTCAAGATATCCGCTGGGGGCGTACTTACGAAGGGTTTGCCGAAAATACCGACTTGGTGACAGAGTTATCAAGGGCCTATCTTTTAGGTCTACAAAGTATTGATGGGCAAAGCGACTTGGATCACCCTGAAACATTGTTGGGGACACCGAAACATTATGTCGGGGATGGTGGAACCGCATGGGGAAGCTCGACCACAGACCGCTACATGATTGATCAAGGGGTGACCGAGGTGGATGAAGAGACATTACGTCGCGTCCACCTGCCCCCCTACCCGGCCGCTATCGAGGCGGGTGCCATGAGCATCATGGCTTCATACAGCAGTTGGGATGGTTTAAAAATGCATGCCCAGAGTTATCTGATTAACGATGTATTGAAAGGTGAGTTAGGGTATGAAGGGTTTATTGTTTCTGACTGGAAAGCGATTGATCAAATCGACCCTGATTATTATACAGCTGTCGTTGCCAGCATTAATGCCGGCGTTGACTTAAATATGGTCCCGACTGACTACAAAGAGTTCATTCGCGTGATGCAAAAAGGGGTTCGGGAAGAAACGATTCCGATAGAACGGGTTGATGACGCTGTGCGCCGCATCCTGCGGGTAAAATTTGAGCTTGGCCTATTTGAAAACCCTTATGGAAACCCGGATTTGCTAGAGACGGTTGGATCGGCCGAACATCGGGCCATCGCACGGCAAGCTGTGAGTGAGTCACTCGTCCTATTAAAAAATGATGCTGCTGCATTGCCCATCGATAAAAATAGCGGCCGCATCTTTGTGTCGGGGATCGGTGCTGACGATATGAGCATGCAAACCGGCGGCTGGACAATCGGTTGGCAAGGTATGGGGATAGAAAAAACCCCTGGCACAACCATCCTTGAAGGCATTCAAGCGGCCGTTTCTGCGGAGACTGAACTGGTTTATGACCGCTTTGGCAAATTTGCGCGCGAGACAGAGGCTGATGGCACCCCAACAAGAGCTGAGATCGGCATCGTTGTTGTAGGTGAACGCCCCTACGCAGAAGGTCGTGGTGACACAGATGACCTTTCGATAAACGAAATTTTAGTCGCTCGGATGGCCGAGCGTGCAGACAAAGTGGTGGTTATCATCATCAGCGGCCGCCCTTTGGTAATTACGGATGAAATTTCCCTTGCTGATGCATGGGTAGCGGCTTGGCTACCGGGGACCGAGGGGGACGGTGTGGCAGATGTGCTATTTGGGGATCATCCCTTTACCGGTAAACTGCCCTTTAGCTGGCCACGATCTGTCGATCAGCTGCCATTTGATTTTGACAACTTACCAAGTGAAGGATGTGACGCTCCTTTATTTGGATACGATTACGGTTTAAGTTTAGAAGATACAGTCGTCGTTGAAATTGACGCATGTGAATAATGCGGCCGGAAAGGTAAACCCTTGACACAGCGTTAGACATTCTAATAAAAGAGAAAATAGAAATGATACCAACTCAACAAAACACTATGACAAAACCACTGGACGAAAAGATTGAAGCCGGTGTTGAACAACTGCTACAGCAGATGACATTAGGTGAAAAGATTGGGCAAATGACCCAAGTTGAAAAAAACAGCATCAAACCGGGTGATATCGCCAAATACGGTATCGGATCGATTTTAAGTGGTGGGGGGGGCAACCCGGAACCTAACAACCCAGAGAATTGGCGTAATATGGTCAACGGCTTTATCGAAGAATCTTTGACCAGCCGTTTGGGGATACCCTTGATTTACGGGTCAGATTGTGTGCACGGCCACAACAACTGTGTCGATGCCACGATTTTTCCACATAATGTCGGATTGGGTGCAGCTGGTGAAACTGATTTAGTAGAACGCATTGCGGCCGCAACCGCGCAGGAAATGATGGCTACCGGTGTCCGTTGGAATTTTGCTCCGGCCGTATCTCTACCCATCGATCTACGTTGGGGGCGCAGCTACGAAGGATTTAGCCAAGACCCAGCCATGATTTCTGAAATGGCAGCCGCCTATGTGCGCGGGCTAATCGGCGGCGATATGACGACCGGTGTTTTACCATCTGTTAAACACTTTGTCGGTGATGGTGCCGCTTCATGGGGATCTTCAACCCGGATCACGGCCGAACAATGGGAATTGATCGAAAGTGACCCGACATTGGCCAACGCTAAAGTCGGTGAGTTTATGATGGACTTGCTCAAAATCGGTGCGTGGCAAATTGACCAAGGGGTTAGCGAAATCGATGAAGCAACACTGCGCGAAATGCATCTGCCCCCCTACGCGGCCACAATCGCAGAGGGTGCAATGAACATCATGGTCAGCTATTCGTCTTGGGGTGGCTTTAAAATGCACGCTCAAAAATACTTGTTGACCGATGTATTAAAAGGTGAAATGGGCTTTAATGGCTTCTTAGTGACTGACTGGGAAGCGATTGATCAGATCGATGACGACTTTTATACCGCAGTCGTGGCATGCATCAATGCAGGCATCGATATGAACATGGTGCCGTTTAACTATATGCGCTACATCGAGACCCTGACCGAAGCGGTCAATAAAGGGGATGTCCCGATGAGCCGTATCGATGATGCGGTTCGACGCATTTTACGGGCCAAAATGATGATGGGTGTCTTTGATCAACCGATCTGTGACACCCCGCTATCAGTCGTTGGTTGTGAGCCCCATCGTGAACTGGCTCGTGAGGCGGTTCGTAAATCTTTAACCTGTCTTAAAAACGAAAATGCGATGCCGATCGCAAAAGATTCGGCCGGTTTATTGGTCGCAGGTCGCCATGCACACGATATAGGATTGCAATGCGGCGGTTGGACCATCGAATGGATGGGTGGTGCTGGTGCGATCACCAGTGGTACAACGATTTTAGACGGCATCAAAGAAGCGGTCGGCGATACGGCCGAAATCGTCTATAGCGAAGATGGTGAATTTGCAGGTGCAAAAGCCAAAACCGCATTTGTCGTTGTTGGTGAAGAACCGTATGCTGAAGGCATGGGGGATCGCTCCGACCTACACTTGGCCGCTGACCAAGTAGAAATGATTCGTAAAGTTCGCCAAAATTGTGAAAAACTTGTGGTGATGGTGCTATCCGGCCGACCGATTATCGTCTCTGACTGGATCGATGAAGTGGATGGCCTAATTGCCGGTTGGCTGCCAGGAACTGAAGGTGATGGGGTAGCAGACGTCTTGTTTGGTGATCATCCGTTTAAAGGGCAGCTCCGCTACACTTGGCCCCGCTCCATGGGTCAAATTCCATTGGGGACCGATGACGGTGATCCACCACAGTTTTTACCCGGTGATGCGCTTTAATTAACAATTCCCCATTGACCGTTGTTGATTGCCATGATGAATATCGGCAACGTGTAACGGACAATGGGGGATGAACAATGAATGTCCTCAATCCCTAAACTTATAGTTTTAGTGTTGCTCGCCAGCTTAACCATTTCATGCAGCTATGGTCCGGTCAGCGGCCCCCGGCGATTTAACCCTGCAACCGAGCCAACCTTGGTTCCAACCTCTGAAGCCGTGGCAGCTCCGATCTATACGATTCAGCAGGGGACAGTCACAGAGAATTTAACTTTCCCGGCCCGCGTTTCTCCCAGATTTGAAACCATAGCGATCGCTCCTGTCACCGGCACGATTTTGGAATTAGCAGTTTCAGAGGGTGATTTTGTAGCAGAAGGGGACCGACTCGCTTTTTACGATTTTTCATCTCAAGAAGAGGAAATTAGCCAGTTAAACGGGGCGATTGCGGACAAACAGGCGATCTTGGCCAAAGCCCAAGCAGATATCGCGGCCGATACGGGCCGGGCTCAAATCGAACTCGACATCGCAACGCTTGAATACGAGCAAGCATTGCAAAATGCTGGAGACAACCCGACTGAAGCGGCGCAAAAACAGCTTGACCTTTTGGTGCGTAAAATCGACTTGGCAAAAGCGGATCTCATCCGTTTTGACGAAGAGATCGACCCTGATGGTCTTATTGCCGAAGAAATTGCGTTGCTCAGAGAACAAATCTCGGTTCTGGAAGAGCAAATGGTTGTCCGATCCATATTTTCTCCGGCCGATGGGATGATCTTAGGGTTAAACATCGCCCGTTCCGGCCGGATTTCGGCCGGGCATACGGTAGCCGTTATCGGCCAAATGGGCGGTTTAGATGACCTCTCAGTCTCTACGGTTCTGCGAAGCGATGCGTTAGAACGACTGGCGAATGATATGCCGGTCACAATGGTATTCGCCTCGCGGCCAGATGAAGCGATTCCAGGAAAAATTGTGCGTCTACCTTACCCCTACAACAGCGGGGGTAACCAGCTGGGATTTGACCCCGATGACCTTGCAATCCGCCTTTTACCGGACAATCCGGCGATTTTAGACGAATTGCCTTTGGGAGAACGAGTCGAAGTTTCGCTACAGCTAGATGAAAAAGCCAATGCGTTATGGCTACCACCTGAAGCGATTCGAGAATTTAGTGACCGGATGTTTGTGGTTGTCAAAAATGGGGAGCGTGAGCAACGCATCGACGTGCAAGTTGGGTTAAAGGGTGATGGGCGTGTCGAAGTCTTGGGCAGCTTAGAAGCCGGGCAACAGGTGGTGGGGCGGTAGGCAGCGGGTCAGTGTCGCTTCGCTTACACGCCAATCTGTGATTGGCAGGCTGACCACCGAATACCGACTCACCGAAAACCAATTATGACTGGAATTCTGATACTCACATGGAAACGCTTGATCGCCCGGCCGGTGATGACGATCGCCATATTGTTTGGCTTGTCGATATCGGTTGCGCTTACGATGAGCGTACCGATGTATGCAGACGCCGTAAACTTTCGCCTGCTGGAAGAACGTCTATCAAGCCAAACTGAGCGGAATAAAAGGCCACCGTTCGCTTATTTATACAACTATGTGGGCGCTTGGCATGATCCGGTCGAGCAACAAGATGTCCAAGAAATAACAGATTATTTGATGGGGCCAGCCGCCAGCCATCTCGGGCTGAATGAGCAAGAACTCGTCACTCATTTTGAGACAGGGGATTTCCGCCTGTTCCCGGCCGACGTCGCACGCGTTACTGATCGTCGTTTTGGTCTCGACATCCTAAAGTTTGCGACCACCAGCGACATTGAACAGCACATAGACATTGTGGCAGGGTCATGGCCGTCAGTATCACGCAGCGGTGGCCCGGTTGAGGTCTTATTACGCGACAGTTTGATCGAAGAGTTAGGCCTTCAGGTCGGCACCGAATATCTAACCTATGACCTGCGCAGCCCCCTTGGGCAGCCATTAACGATTCCGGTGCGGATCTCAGGTTCATGGCGGCCGATAGATGCAGATGATGCCTATTGGTTATATGCCCCTGAAAGCTATCACGACCGTATGCTGGTAGCGGATGAAACCTGGAGCGGCCGCATTTCAGCCACTTTATCTGATGAAATTTATCTAGCCGCATGGTATCTGGTACTTGATGGTAGCCGCATCACCACAGCAAAGGTCGACCGTTTACTCGTTGGATCTGAACGGGTGGATGCCACCATCGCTGAAATGCTACCCGAAGCAGGCCCACTACAATCACCGGCCGGATCGCTTGAAGGGTATCGCCGAGATGCTCAAGCCTTAACCACGCAGCTGCTCGCATTTAATGTGCCGACCCTGGCACTCGCATTTGCCTTCCTCAGTTTGGTCATCGGCCTGGTCGTCGATGAGCGACGCAATGAAACAGCCATTATGCGCAGCCGGGGTGAGCGGGTGTGGCAAGTGCTAACCCGCTTCTTGCTAGAAGGGTTAATTATCGGGCTCGCAGCCTTGGTCGTCGGGAGTGGCCTAGCTTGGGTCTTTACCCGGGCAATGGGGCAAGTCCGCAGCTTTTTAGATTTTTCGGCCGATACAACCCTGCGCGTTCTGTTTGTTCCGCTCAGCTGGTGGTTTGGTATCGGAACCATCTTTTTGTTTTTGTTTATCGCCACATGGCCCATGCGTCAGGCGGCCGGTTTTACAATCGTCTCTTACCGGGCATCTCAGGCACGTGAGAGACTAAAACCATGGTGGCAACGCAGCTATTTAGACGTCGCCTTGCTCGTCGGGGCAGCGATCGGCATCAACCAATTGCGGCAAACGGGTAATTTATCCAGTGTCGGAATCCTTGATAACCCACTGCTGTTTTTGCTGCCTGCGCTAGTGATATTAGCCGCTTGCTTGCTCGTATTACGCATCTTGCCCTTTTTAATGGAGGCGTTAAGCCGTCTGTTAACCCTTACCGACAGCATCGGACTCCTGCAAGCAACACGGAATTTATCCCGAACAACTTCATTTTTTATCACACCGTTTATTTTACTAACCGTCACAGTTAGTTTATCAATTTATACCGCATCGCTCGCCCGCACCATGGATCTGCAACTGTTTGATGAAACGTGGTACAAAATCGGTGCAGACCTCAATCTATTCACGACGCCAAACCCGTTTGGAGATACAGAGCGCTTTGGCGGCTTTGTTAGCCAAGGTGACAACGCGTCAGACGCTTACATCTTCTTGCCTGTTTCAGAATATGAAAATGTTGAGGGAATCGAGTCCGGGACACGAATCGGCCGATACCCGGCCACCGCAACGACCAATGTGACGAACGAATCTAGAATTGATGTTGAGTTTGTCGGCATCGACTACGATACATTCCCGAAAATCGGATATTGGCGAGAGGATTTCTCACGCTACCGGCTAGGAACCTTGATGAATAGCTTAGCCTTGGCAAAAGGTGGTGTGCTGGTTTCTGAATCGTTTTTAGAAAATCATGATTTAGTGGCCGGTGACAAGTTCCCTCTGATGGTCACATTAGAAGGAGAGCGAATTGAGATCGATGCGGTCATTACCGGCTCGTTCAACTATTTCCCGACATGGTTCCCGGCCGAAGATGGTGAAATCATCATCGGCCGGCTAGATGCCCTGTTTGAACAGGCTGGTGCTGAATTCCCCTACCGTATTTGGATGGCGACCGCAGGCAAATTAGACGATGAACAATTACGCGTTGACCTACTTGATCGTCAAATCGTGGGTAGCACTTGGAATGAACCCTTTAGTCCGGTTCTAACAGAACAGACAAAACCATCTCGCCAAGGGCTTTTCGGCTTACTTTCAATCGGATTTGTTTCGGCCGTGATTCTCACCGTTTTTGGCTTCTTTTTGTACATGTTCTTCTCTTTCCGGCGCCGCACGGTTGAACTGGGGGTCTTGCGATCAATCGGCCTCCCTTTTAGCTCACTTATCCGCCTGTTAGGATGGGAGCTCGCCCTACTCATGGGATCAGGTTTGACGTTAGGCGGTATTTTAGGCATTGGGGTCAGCTTGGTATTTATCCCATATTTACAGGCGGGCGGGAACTCGGCCAACTTAGTTCCACCTTACTTGGTTGAAATCGCTTGGAATTCCGTTTGGCAAATCGCCCTGCTGTTTTTGGTTCTTTATGGGGTTGTATTGCTGGCTGTGGCAACGCTGCTTCAGCGAATCAAGCTCTTTGAAGCGATCAAGCTTGGCGAAGCGGTCTAAGAAGAGAAAGCCCCTCTGCTTACTCTCTATGCGTTTAAATGCTCGACAAGCTCATCGGCCGCATTGCTGATGTGTGCTCTTGAATAGGCGCCCATAACAAAGCGGTCCGGCCGTATGACCACAAAGTCGGTTTGATGGGCACGGAACCATTTTGCCAATGCACCGGTTGAATCAAAAACGTCCCCACGCACTGCGGCCGATCCAGTTCCGATCGTTAAACAACGTACCGGCAGTTGGCTTTCTGCGGCATTAAAATAGGGGGATGGGTCTACACCATAACCGAGGACCGAAAAGCCGGGTCCCAGCAATTTATCAAGCAAATATGTTTTTCCAGCGGCATCGGTGACCTGTGGCTGAATAAACCAGCTACCAACGACTTCCGGGATCCAACCGATGCGCAAATTGCTCTCTAAAGAAGGGACCCCCAATCCAAATCCATCGACTTGCCCCATCATCGAGGGGACATTGAATCCGGTACGAAATAACAGATCGCGCCCCCATGCCCGCAACGGGTTTTTTGGCTGGGACAAGTTCCCTAAAAATATCGAGCCTTTTATCATGCGGCTCACATGGGGTTTACGCTCATCTTCGTAACTATCTAAAAGCCGATCACCGGCCGCCCCTGACAAAACGAGGGATAGTTTCCAACTCAGGTTTTGAACGTCTCGTAATCCGCTGCACATGCCTTGCCCGGCAAACGGTGGCATCTGATGGGCCGCATCACCGGCGATAAACACTCGGCCGTTACGCCATCTTTCAGCGATCTGAGCCCCGTACTTATAAACGGCCGCAGAGACCAAATCGATTTTTTCCCTGTCTATCACATCTCGAAGGCGCTCTTCGATATAGCTGTTTTGTGCCGCTTCTTCTTTGGTTACTCCATCGACCAACATAAATTCAAATCGGAAGCGGTTTTTTCCTTGATAGGGTATAAAGTTGATCGGCCGATCAGGGTCACTAATTTGTTGATGGGCGTTGGGCAATCCGATATCGGTGGGTGTGACGCCCCGTTTTAAGCAAAAGTCTGTAATAAGCCAAGTCTGGTCAAATTTTAGATCGGTAACTTCTATGCCCACTGCACGACGTACAAAGCTATCGACCCCATCACAACCAACAACATAGCGGGCCTGAATCTGCCCTGTCTCCCCCGTTTCTTGCTCGACGGTTTGAATCGTCACCAACTCGCTATCCTGAGTCAGGCTTTTCGCCTCTACCCCCAAAAAGGTTTCGACCCGATCATATCGGCTGGCCCCCTGGCGTAACCCCACCTCAAGGGATGATTGATGAACACACGCATGCCCCGGATATCCAAAGGTTTTGTCAGGACTAACATAGGTCTCAAAGTAGACTTGCCCATTCGCATTAATAAACTGCCGAACCGGTGGATAGTCTCCCAAAGAGGGTCGTACAAACCTAAGCACGGCCGCGTCTTGCCAAATACGCTGGGCTTCGTCGTCACAGTGTATGGCGCGAGGACCAGCATAAATCTCATTCGAAGCGTCGATAACGG
Source organism: Chloroflexota bacterium (assembly GCA_020629055.1). Taxonomy (GTDB): domain Bacteria; phylum Chloroflexota; class Anaerolineae; order Promineifilales; family Promineifilaceae; genus WTJY01. Next base: position 24,860 of record JAHDEB010000020.1, on the reverse strand, counting down.
CGACGCGCCAGCCATCTTTGCCTAAAAAATTTGCCAGTGTTGCTCCCACTGGTCCGTATCCGATTATCGCAACGTCGTAAATAGTCTGCATTTGTTCTTGGCTTGAAGGGAAGGACTCATTTCCACTACCGATTTTTAAATTAAGTCACCTTTACATCAATTGATACAAGATCAATGTAGAAATTTTACCTCAGTTCAAGGGGTGATATGGGGTGAATAATCGGAGATTAAAAATTTTTCATGGTTTCATAACGGGAAAGACTTCAGATCAAATCTGGAACAGTTGTGAGGTATAACCTTAAGGGTATAAATTTCCCCTTCCTAAAAGAATGTTTAAGTAATTCAAACCATCTTAACCAGCAACTCTTGCTTAACCGATTTCTATCGATTCCTGACTTCATCAGGCAGGTCTTCCTCATCATAAAAACCGATATAGATGCCTCGTTTTTCTCGATTATGTGGCTTAACAATTGCATCTATTTGATTATTAGTAATCGTGACTCGGCTTTTTCGACGCAAAAGAAACTCAATGAGGTATTTTTGCATTTCAGCGATGACGGCCGATTGTTTTAAATCTCGACCTAAATCGATGCATTCATCCGGGTCGTTCTCAAGATCAAACAACATCGGTGAAAAGCCGTCGATGTGAATATATTTCCACCTGTGGGTGCAGATCATGACCGTATTGCATTCATGGTGAGGTTGATCTAACAGGTACTTTGCCCCTCGATCGGCCCAATTGACTTCACTTACGGCAAACGTACGCCAATCCGTGGGGGTATCCCCATGAAGCAAAGGTAATATCGATCTCCCCTCTAGACGATGATCAGGCACTACGCCCCCCATCATTTCAATAAATGTGGGGGCCAAATCTATCGACTCAACCAAGGCATTCGAAACGGTACCCCGTGTGAGGTCGGCCGCAGGCGATGGGTCGGCCACAATTAAGGGGACTTTAACCGCCGCATCATGGAACCAAGATTTCTCTCCCATCCAATGGTCACCCAAATAGTCACCATGATCACTGGTAAAAACAATTGTGGTGTTTTCGGTTAGACCACGATCGTCCATAAAAGCGAACAGCTCTCCCAATTGATCATCAATCTGCTTGATTAGCCCCATGTAAGCTTGAATAACGGCCGAGCGCGCTTCCGGCCGCTGAAACCCTTGGCTAACCAACATGCGGGTATAAGCTTCATAGACCGGATTAGGATCTTCAAGCTCAGACTCTGCACGGTTGAGGGGCAAGAATGTTTCGGGGCCAAACATATCATGATAGGGCGGGGGTGCGATATAGGGCCAGTGGGGTTTGATATAGCTTAAATGCAAACACCAAGGATCGTCGCCAGCATCCTCTATAAATTGCATCGCCTTACGTGTGGTAAAAGGGGTTTCGGAATGGTGCTCATCAATATCGGCCGGATATATTCCCGCCTTTAAAAACCAGCCATTGACCCACTCTCCATTTTCATCGAGCGCCCCATTCGCATGGGTGCTCCAAGGATTCATGACCTCATACCCATTCTCACGTAGGTAGCGATTGTATTCAATATCTTTGCTCCGTTCATCGTTAGGATGTAGCCCATCATCCCGCAAATACGGTTCGAATCCGATATGGGCCAAACGTTGCCCGACATCTGAGTTCAACTCAACTTGCAGCCGTTTCATCCCCTCTTGGTCAGGAAATGAGTGGGTCTTGCCAACTAACGCAGTGCGAACCCCAAGTGGCGCTAAGTAGTCGCCCAAACCCAATTCATCTGGCCGAAGGGGTGAAAAATTAACGCTCGCCCCGTGAGACGACATATATCGACCGGTATAAGTGCTGGCACGTGAGGGGCAGCACAAGGGTGATTGGACATACGCTCGATCAAAACGGACGCCACGCTGTGCAAGCTTATCGATATGAGGAGTTTGCAAATGGGGATGCCCATAGCAAGATAAATAATCCCAGCGTAATTGATCACACATGATAAATAAAATATTTTTAATTTCAGCCATAATTTAAAATCCAGCAACCGCCATTCAGTTCTAATGACGAGAAAATCAATCCATACGGTACCGCAACAGACCGAATCGGACGAGCGCTTTTCCATGGGAACAAAACGCAAGAGGTGACCCATTGTTTCAAGCATTTGCCTCTTCAGTTGGGTTTGCTTGATCGGGACGATTGCCCTTAAAATTGCCAAATCATAAAGGTCAAAGAAGCGATAATCTGTCTTAACAACAGCCTTGATTCTCGCTTCTTGTATTACTTTCTGAAAATATATACAGTATTTAAAAGCTGGTGGCCCTTTTCCCATCGGCATACATAGGAGTACGAATGTCAGAAGATTTATTTAGCGTTCATGATTTAAATAGCGGTATTGCTCGAGCCTTAAACAATGGCATTAAAGGGCAGGTTTATCACGGAGATCAATCGACCTTTATGATTGCAAGGTTTGGCCCCAATATGCCGGGCCGCATTCATAAGCACCCCCACGAACAATGGCATTTTGTGCTAGAAGGCAGTTGCACCCGCGTTCACGAGGACGAAGAAGTCGCCTGTAAACAGGGGGATTTTTGGGTCACACTTGGCGACACGATGCATACAGTTGTCGCGGGGGATGATGGGTTGGTTCTGCTAGACTTTTTTGCACCAGCCCGTGATGATTATCGCCAGGCGGGTGAGGGATTCGGCAACGCTGACTACAAACAGTAGAAGTTGACGGAGCTTAAATTCAAACGCTCAGCTTGCCCAATTTGCGTGCAAGCTGAGCGGGTTCGGCCGATTTTTGTGATCAGTCAATACAACTGGCAGCGGTCCCAAACAAACCGGATTGGATCACATCTTTATTCGACTCTAAATTTTCAATATCATTTAGGTAGAGCAGATGATGCCCATCATCAATGTTGGCGCGAAACGCTTCATTCCCAGCCTCCGCCTCAACCTGCATAAACGTCACAAGCGCTCGAAGCCGTTCAATGACAAGATCGACAACGCCTGCACGAGCCGATTGTGGCAGGCGGTACGCATCGCAAAATAGGCGAGCTCGGCCAATCTGTTCGGCCGGACTGCCAAAACCATCTTGGTTTTCAGGGTGAGTTAAAGGAGCCCATCGATAAAGGGCATAAGCGATATCCCAGACCCTTGGGGCAGGATGTGCCGTATCAAAGTCGATTATTCCGATCGCTTTCTCCCCATCCAACACCACATTATAAGGGGCATAATCACCGTGGCAGATAACCTCGATCGGCCGACGTATCGGCAACATCCAAGTTTCATCACCGGTCAGTTGGTTTGCAAAAAATGCAGAGGCATCGTGATAGCGACGTAACAGCTGTGCCGCAGAAACCAAAGCTTCATCGCTTTTAGCAAGTTCTGGCAGTGGATAATGACCCACGTCACCATGAATGTAGCTGACAACCTCATTTCCTTCCGAGTCAAACCCAAACGGCTCCGGCCCGTCAAGAAAGCCATGCTTCCTAATTTGGTGCAATAGTTGGTGCACCGTAGCCGACCAAGGGCCAGCCGGCCGGTGCACGTTGTTGTTAGATCTGACGATTTTATCAGGTCGGCCGCCTTGCAAATATTCCATCGTTAAATGTGGCTGTACGAGTTAATAAACTGGGCCAAATTTTTTCCCTTCAGCTTCCATTTCTTTCGCCTGGTCATACCAAGATGTCGCGTAACCGTCCCATTCGGCCGATGCCATCTCTGCACTGCCAAATAACATATGGGTTGTGTCGAAATTAATCGCCGTCGATTTACCGATAGCCACATCCTTCCCTTCCGCCTTCAGTTTTTCCATATTGGCCTTGTCTCGCTCAAACGCCTTTGGATGTGGTCCATGGTCTAACCCAGCCGGATGCAGAGTAAACATCCCCGGTTCAATCCCGGCTTTCGAAAAGAAATTCCCCTCGTGATAAAAGATAAATTCATCATAATCGATGTTGCGATGATAAAACGGCAACCGCAGTGTTTCCTCATTGCCTAAGGCACGAGGGGCAAAGGTGGTTACCAACACATCTTCACTTTGAAACGTTGTATTGGCCGTCGGTACAACATGGTTGTTTAGCATTGAAATCGGCCGTATATCTCGAACGTTCAGGATATACGGGCAAAGCGTCCCTTTCCAACCAGCAACAGATGCCAATGGGTTAAAGTCGTACCACATTTTTGTTAGCCGCCCGAGCCGTTTAACCCGCACTTCGTACTCGTCTTGGTCCCACTTTTCGCGTGGCGTTTCAAATTCGGGCAAACGGAGCACCCCTTTATCAAAAATCGCATGAGGGCCCAACAACCCTCGGTCTGGAATCTGATAGGGCGAAATCGATTCAACGATGATCATAAAGGTCCGATCATCATCAGGAATCACCCGATACAAGCAGCCGCGCGGCATAACGATATAATCCCCACGCTCGTATTCAAGCACCCCATACTCAGTTTCGATGCGGCCGTAACCGTCGTGCACAAAATAGATTTCATCCCCGTCAACTGATTTATAGATGTAAGGCATCGCTTCTTGGCGCTTGCTGAGGTAAAACGATAGGGTCTTCTTGCCGCACCAGACCGCAGCAGACAAAAGTTGGGTCGGCAATGCATCAGGGTCTTCATGATCGGCCGTGACGATTTTACGGCAATCTACCGCCCTCGGCCGTAAGTCCCCCTCAATGCGGTGCCAATGGGATGGTGGCTCGGTGACATAAAGGTGAGATGCCTCTTCGCTAAAGAAACCTTCTCTAGCATGTTCAAGTTCAAATGTGCCGGTGGGGACACGCACATGGGCTTGATCTGTATACCGACCCCGTTTTTGAGGAAAATTTTTCATGGTTTTTTAAAAAGCCAACAGCTTACAGCTCTCAGCTAACAGCTATTTTTGACGAATTAGGATCGTAGTCTACAATACCAACTGAGTTGTTTCAACCAAAACACAAAGTTTCATTCAATGGAACTTTTTGGAGAATGTATGAAGTTAGCCAGTTTAAAATCAGGCGGCCGAGACGGCCAGCTCATTGTCGTCAATCGAACCCTAACCCAAGCAGTTAAAGCGACAAATGGCATGACAATGCAACAGGCGATCGAAAATTGGGCCACCATTAAAGGGGAGCTGCAAACAATCGCGGATCAACTGCATGCAGGAACCCATCCCGATGCATTTGAATTTAAACTCGAAGATTGTGCGGCCGCTTTCCCTCGCGGGTACCAATTTTTAGATGGTTCTGTTTACCTGCACCATATGAAAAAGGCCCGCGCCGCCCGTGGTGCAGATATGCCGCCACGGTACGAAACGGAACCGTTGATGTACCAAGGCATGTCACACAAGTATGAACCACCTTTGGGCCAGCTGAAAGTCCCCAACGACGAACTAAACGTCGATTTCGAAGGGGAAATTGGAATCGTGACCGATGATGTGCCGATGGGAACCGGCCGAGAAAACGCGAGTCAACACATCAAACTCATCCTGCTATTTAACGACTTTACTTTGCGTGTAAAAACGAAGCTTGAGCTACCCAAACAGTTTGGATTCTTGCAAGCAAAGCCGATCAATGCGCTGTCAGCAATCGCCATCACCCCAGACGAACTGGGTGACAAGTGGGATGGCAACATGCCCGCAATCAACGTCACATCAAGCATCAATGGTAACTGGTTGGGTTCCCCCAACGCGGCCAAAGACTTTTGGTTCGACTACCCTCAATTGATCGCCCATGCGGCCGAAACACGGGATCTTTCCGCAGGCACAATTATCGGGGCTGGCACCGTTTCGAACGAATCCCACGAATCCGGTTACGGTTCTATTTCAGAAGCAACTACCGACCAAAAACTCAGTGGCCATCCACTCACCCCGTTTCTCAAAATCGGCGATGTGGTCCGGGTTGAATCCCTAGATGAAAACGGCCAGTCGATTTTTGGCCCGATTCGAACAACTATTGTTAAAGCTGGATAGGGATTGGTGCTTAAGAATCTAGGTTCTTTTATCAAGAATAATCGCATCACGAACCTCCCTATCCCTATCCAAACTCCCGATCGAATTTTTTATGCCAATTCCAACCCCCAATTACCATCCCCCATTTAACATCACCCGTGCCAGCCATGTTATCTTGACTGTCAAAGACCTGGATGCAAGTTACAACCACTATGTCGAGATTTTAGGGCTCATTCAAACCGAACGGACGGCCGATACCCTCTATTTGCGCGGCATCGATGAACGAGCCCATCACAGCGTGGTTTTACGTAAAAGTAATGCCCCCGGCACCGTTGACCGCATCGGCCTGCGTGTTTTTATGGACGAAGATCTGGACAAAGCTTATGCTCACTTTAACGAGATCGGCACCCCATGTCGCTGGGTCGATGTTCCGTTTCAGGGTAAAACGCTCCATTTCGAAGACCCCAACGGAATGCCGGTTGAACTCTGTGCTCGCATGGACCAAGCCGAAAGCTTGCATGACAAATTTCAGCATCACCGTGGCGGCCACCCGAAAGCGATCGATCATTTTCAAATGCCTTGCCAAAATGTCACCCTTGCCACACAGTTTTACGCTCAACTAGGTTTCAGAATTTCTGAATACACCGATTCTGACGATGAATCCCAGCTGTGGGGCACTTGGCTCCAGCGCAAAGGCAACCCACACGACATCGTATTCACCGCAGGCAAAGGGCCAGCTTTACACCATTTTGCGATGCAGTCAAAAGATGCCAGCACCATCATGCATATCACCGATGTGGTGGGCAGCATGGGGCTAGAAGACATTATTGATCGTCAACCTTCTCGTCACGGAATTGGCAACGCGATGTTCGTCTATTTCCGTGACCCTGATGGTCATCGAATGGAATTTTATGACGCCCATTATCAGATGATCGATATCGACCATGAACCGATCCGCTGGCCGTTATCAAATACCAAACGATCGAGCATTTGGGGCGTTCCCGCTTCGCGCCGCTGGTATTTTGAAACAAGCCCTTTTACCGGCGTTGAACGCCATCAATCTGAATTCCCCGGTGAGCCAATGACGCTTGAGAAAATGTTTGGTTCTTAACTTTTCGCAGATACGGAAACAGGACTATTAACTTATGAGCCATTTGACAAACTTGCTTGAAAATGAGTGGTTATACAAAGATGAACTTGAACCGATAATAGGGCTGGTTTTCAAAGTTCGAAACGAAATGGGAGCTGGAAGATCTGAAGAAATCTATCATCAAGCGTTGGTTTCGGCATTGACAAAGGGAGAGTTTGCATATGTTTCAAAACCAAGGCAAACACTCTACCACAGAGAATCTGCCATTCATACCTTCGAACCTGATCTGATCGTCTTGGATAAAGTCATTTTAGAACTCAAGGTTCTAAAAGATTATAGAAGCCGTAATTTTCCTACATACAACCAACAACAGCTATTGCGTTACCTAAAATTTAATCAGTTTTCTTTAGGGTTATTGATAAATTTTGCCCACTCTAAAGTTGGAATTTGTCGAATGATCTATCAAGGTGGATCCATTGGATTTGATGAAGACTATTCCCGTATGCTGCCCTATGTAAATGCAAAAGAAAAAACTCTTTTGAGAGAGGTCTTAAAGCTCATCAAGCAAATTGGCCGACAATATGGTTACGGATATTCAGATGAAGTCTATCAAAAACTAATTGCCATTGAGCTTACTCACCATGGAATAGAGTGTATTTGCGATTTACATATTCCAGCAACGTTTCAAGGGGAATTGGTCGGCTCACAAGCGACGGCGTTTATGCTGATTGAGAACAAGTTTCTGCTAAATGTTCGAGGGTTGATTGAAGGATTCACGCCACATGATTTTTTAACCACCCGAACATTCTTAAGAGAACTAAATTTGAAGGTTGGGTGGTTGGTAAACTTTGGCCGGGACAATATCACGATCAGAGCAACTGCCACAAAAGATTAATACTCCCTATCTGTGAAAAAAAGATGCCGAAACAACATTCAGATTCTCCCAAAACGGTTCTTGGCAAAGCAAAAGTGATCCTCGATGCATTTAGTATCGAACGGCCGAGCTTAACCCTAACCGACATCATCAATGCAACAGGGCTGCCCAAGCCAACCGTTTTTCGGCTGACTCAAGAGCTGGTTAACTTAGGGTTTGTGTCCCAAAGCGGAAAACGATACCAGTTAGGCATGTTTGCTCACAGACTGGGGATGATTGCGAATCAGCAGTTGAAGCTGGATGACATTTTTAACGATCTGCTCATGCCGATTGCCAAAGAAACAGGCGAGACGGTCATTACGGCTCAACTCGATCAAGGGCAAGTGCTCTATCTGCACGTGATCGAATCTGAATCCCCATTTCGATTTGTGGCCGGTGCGGGTGCCCGGCGCGAACTCCCATTTGGTGCCACTGGGATGGCTTTGCTCTCTCAGCTTGATTCGGCCGAAGTGAAAAACATTCTGCAAGAGCCATTCAAACCGTTTACGGCAAAAACGATCACATCTTTAGCCGAATATCAAGAACGGCTAGACCAAACAACTGCCAACGGCATCGTCGTAGAGCAAGGTGAATATTATGACGGCATTATGGCGATTGCCGTTCCCATCCCCGGCCGGGTCCCCCTAACCTTTACTGTGGTTGGGCCAGAAGATCGCGTACGGCCGAATCAAACCTTCATCATAAACCAACTAAAACAAGCTGCCGCCGAATTTAGAAAGCTAGACATCGCCCTGACAGGTTAACTTAGACCGCAGTCAGTTGTTTAAAGGCGGAATCTTTAGGTTTAAGGCGGTTATTATCTTGATCAAAAGTTAACTGGCCGAGAGGAGAAATGACGAGAACACAAGTAGGCATCATCGGATCAGGCCCGGCCGGGCTTTTACTGGCCCGCACCCTGCACCTGCAAGGGATAGACACCGTTATTTTTGAACGGCAAAGTCGTGACTATGTCGAGTCTCGCATTCGGGCCGGGGTACTTGAAAAAGGGACCGTCGACATGTTACGCACCCTAGGAGCAGACCAACGGATGAATAAGTTTGGCATTCCACATGATGGGTACGCCTTAGCGTTCAACGGCCGATTAGAACGGGTAGACATGGCGAAATATGCCGGTGATGGGGTGATGGTTTGGGGACAAACAGAAGTCACACGAGATTTAATCGCTCTACATCTTGATGCCGGCGGCATTATTAAATACGAGTCCCCTGCGATCGCTATCGAAGATGTTGAAACCAGCAGCCCCAAAATTATCTATGAAGAAGATGGCGTCACGAAAACACTGGTTTGTGATTTTGTGATGGGGTGCGACGGGTATCACGGCGTTGGGCGACAAACGATCCCGGCCGACAAACTAAAAACGTACGAAAAGATCTATCCGTTTGGTTGGCTCGGCATCTTGTCAGACACCCCACCGGTAGACGAAGAATTAATTTATGCCAATCACGAACGGGGCTTTGCGTTATGCAGTATGCGCTCGCACACCCGCAGCCGTTACTATATTCAAAGTGAATTAGGGGACAAGGTTGAAAATTGGACCGACGACATGTTTTGGGACGAGTTGCGTCGCCGACTGCCACCACACGCGGCCGAAAGCCTCGTCACCGGCCCCCGGCTAGAAATGAGCATCGCCCCACTCCGCAGCTTTGTTGCCGAACCGATGCGATACGGCAACCTGTTTTTGGCAGGGGATGCCGCCCACATCGTGCCACCCACCGGTGCCAAAGGGCTTAATCTCGCAGCCTCAGACATCTTTTACCTGTCCCGAGCGCTCATCGCTTTTTATTCAGAAAAACGGACCGATCTATTAGATCGATATTCTGAGGTTGCGTTGCGCAGGGTATGGAAAGCGATCCGATTTTCTTGGTGGTTCACAACGCTCATGCACAAATTTAGCGATGATTCGCTCGACTATCGTTTGCAAGTAGCAGAGCTTGATTATTTAACCGGGTCAGACGCAGGGAAAACGGTGATGGCAGAAAACTATATCGGCCTACCTTTTGAGGAATTTGAATAA
>JAHDEB010000020.1:0-14819 GCA_020629055.1 Chloroflexota bacterium | reverse complement strand
GCTAGAACCGTCAGCTAAATGTCTGGCTCACAAACCAAGTAGGTTCAACAAAACACAAATGGTTGAAAGCTAAGAGCTAACAGCCAAGAGCTAAAATTATGGAAGACAATCGATTTGAACAAGGAATGAAGACCCGCCGATCTGTTTTGGGCGATGCCCATGTGGATCGTGCAGAAGCCAACAAAAATGATTTTGACAAAGGCTTTCAACAATTTATCACCGAATTTGCATGGGGCACCGCTTGGCAAGGGGAAGTTTTAGACATCCCCACCCGACACATGATTACGATCGCGTTGCTGGCCGGCCTTGGCAAAGAAAAAGAGCTGGCGATGCACATTCGGGCCACCAAAAATACAGGTGTCACGGCCGAACAGCTTTCAGAACTGTTTATGCACGTCGCGATCTATGCAGGCGTTCCGGCCGCAAATTCCGCCATCGGCATCGCAAAAAAAATATATGCAGAAGAGTAATCAGTTACCAGTTATCAGTAGTCAGTTCACTACCCACTAACCACTAACCACTAACCACTAACCACTAACCACTAACCGCAAAATCATGACCCAATTTAATCCGATCAACTGGAAAACCCACCCGCCCTACATTCACCCACCCTATCGCTCAACCGCAAAGCGTGGGCCGCTTAAAAAGTTGTTGCCGCTCCCCCAAAAGCTGAGTGAGCTCACCGGCCCCGTGTTTGGCGCAGACACGGTCAACGAATTAGACAGCGATCTAACCCGAAACGCACGGGTAAACGGCGAACCGATTGGGGAACGCATCATTGTTGTTGGTAAACTGCTCGATGAAAGCGGCAACGCCATCCCAAACGCCCTGCTCGAAGTTTGGCAAGCCAACGCATGCGGCCGCTATATCCACAAAGTTGATCAACATGATGCCCCGCTCGACCCGAACTTTACCGGCTGCGGCCGGGTCTTGACCGATGCCAATGGAGAATACCGATTTACCACCATAAAACCTGGCGCTTACCCTTGGGGCAACCATGAAAACGCTTGGCGGCCGGCCCATATCCATTTTTCCGTCTTTGGCACCAATTTTCTACAAAGGCTCGTTACCCAAATGTATTTTCCAGGGGACCCCTTGATGTCGCTCGACCCGATTTTCAACGGGCTACCTGATGAAAACGGGAAAAAACGGCTTGTATCTGACTATGCGCATGATATTACAACCCCCGAATGGGCCTTAGGCTACCGATTTAACATTGTCGTCAACGGGCCGAAAGAAACCCCATTCGAAACCAAGGAGGCGTAGCAATGAGTCAGTTTGAACAATCACCCAGCCAAACCATTGGTCCGTTTTTCCGCAACGCTCTGATCGAAATGACGGCCAATCAAAATAATTTAATCAACGAAAACACAGCAGGCCAAAAAATTATCATCACCGGCTTGGTTCTGGATGGGAACAGCCAACCGATCACCGATTCGATGGTTGAGATTTGGCAAGCAGATGCCAATGGCTACTTCAATCATCCGGCCGACCCCAATCGGGCCAAAGCTGATCCTGCATTTTCAGGGCACGGCCGATCCGAAGCGGTCAACGGCGGCCGTTATACGTTTACAACCATCAAGCCGGGCATCATCCCTGGCACCGTTACCCCGTATATCAACCTGCGGGTCTTTGCGCGTGGGATGTTGATCCATGCGATCAGCCGCATCTACTTTTCAGATGAAGCTGAGAACGACAACGACGAAGTTCTCAACAGCGTCCCTGCCGAGCGTCGTCATACACTTGTCGCCCAGCTAGACCCTGCCGAGCCGATTCCAACTTATCGGTTTGACCTCAACATGCAGGGTGAAAACGAAACGGTGTTTTTTAATCCGTAGATCTGATTGGTCATAAAAATCACCCTAAATAAACGGTGACAATCCTGCCCCGTTCCACTCGATCATGCTAAAATCAACCTTGGCCGAAACTTTGGCCTAAATTTCATTCGATTCATAGCACGGGAACGAGACTATTTCCACGAACGAAACGACCGTCACAGCGACTGTAAACCACGGCGAAAATCAACCAAACCCCAATCGGCCAATGCGCAAGCTCGCGAGCAACATCCCCGTTGTTATTATTTTGCTGGGCATCTTGCTGCTGGGTGGATACTTTCGCTTCGTGGGCATCAATTGGGACGATTTCACCCACTTGCACCCCGACGAACGATTTCTGACCATCGTCACCAGCAAGCTTGAATCGGAAAGCAGCTTTTTTGGCTACCTACGCACCTCAACGTCTCAACTCAATCCCTACAACCATGGCGAAGGGCTATTTGTCTACGGCAACTTCCCGATGACTGTCACATTTTATGCAGGTCAATTGGCCGATGCGCTACAACCCAACCTGTGTGACACCGGCCGAATCGCCCCCGACACCCCGTTCTGCGAAAGCAATCTGACCGGCTACGATGGCATCCACCTGATCGGCCGAGCGATGTCCGCGCTTGTAGACCTGCTCAGCGTCCTGTTTACTTTCATGATCGGCCGCCGCCTGTATGGCAAATGGGCCGGGCTTATCGCCGCCTTTTTTATGGCAACCGCCGTCATGGCCATTCAGCAGTCCCATTTTTACACCATGGACAACTGGGCCACGCTCTTTACCGCAATGAGTATCTATTTCGCGGTGCGCGCCTCTGAAAACAGCCTCAACTTAGGCTGGTGGTCCCTGTTGGGTCTATTTTTAGGATTAGGGGTCGCCAGTCGGATCAATATCGCTCCGGTCGCCCTTTCGGCCGGTATCGCCGGGCTCGTCTGGCTCGGCCGACGATATCAGCAAAGTAAAACCGTCTATCAACTTGATTATTTCGCCGATTACCTGTGGTCTCGCACCGGCATGCTCGACTTCCAAGTCATCTTTATCGGGGGCATGCTTGCCGCCCTTGTGTCGATGATCGTTTTTCGCTTGGCGATGCCCTACGCTTTTTCAGATGCCCAGATGGTGCAAGATATCGCGTTTGAAAATGGACATGCACCCAACCCGGTCACACTCATGGTTCAGAGCGTTTTCGGCCTAAACCCGCAATGGCGCGGCAATATGCAAGAGATCCAGCGCTTACAAGCGCCTGAAGCAGCCTTCCCCCCTGCATTGCAATGGACCGATCGGCCGGCCATCATTTTCCCGCTAACCAACATGTTTTTATATGGGATGGGGCCGCTCGCGGCGTTACTCGCTTGGCTCGGCGTCTGCTTTGCCCTGTGGCGTACCGTCAGCGGCAAGCGGGATTGGATGGTGCACGCCATCCCGTTGTTCTGGACCCTCTTCTACTTTTTGTTTATCGGGACTCGCTGGGTAAAATCGATTCGCTATTTTCTCCCCATCTACCCGACCCTATTTGTGCTCGCGGGCTGGTTTACTGTGTGGGCCATTCAGCGGCTTTACGTCCGGTATCAGCACCGGCCGCGCAATAAAACGTGGAACCTTGTCACCCTTTCAGCATTTTCCGGCTTAGCCGTTTTAGCCTTTGTGACCAGCCTGCTTTGGGCCAACGGTTTTACCAATATCTATCGACAACCGATGACCCGCGTCGCTGCATCTGACTGGATTTACGAAAATGTGCCGACCGCAATCACCGTAAATTATCTGCCCGAGGGATCTTCGGCCGAAGCAACCCTCAATCTGCCGCTCCGAGACGTTACGCTGTTTCCGAATGAAGGGGGCTTCATCATCCCGTTCGAAATGCCGGAAAGCGGAACGGTCCAAGCGTTGACCATGAACTATGTTACGGCCGACGAAGAGTTGGTTGACACCGCCGTACGTTTGTCGATTAATGGGGCGTTTAGCCAGTCTTTTGCAACCGGGGGTGAAGCGCTCCTGTCTGGCATTCCGGACCGGGCATCAGTCCGGCTCGATGTCCCGCCTGCCCGTTTAGCCGGTGGTGAACGGCACCAACTGCATATGGAATCGAGCGGCGAACACCCGATTCGGCTTGAAACCAGCATCATCTCGAGCGAGCATTGGGACGATGCGCTGCCGGTTCGGGCCCGCGGCCGTGATCCATACAGTCAGTATTATCGTGGCTTGGCCGGCGGGCCGATGCAAACCACCTTGCCAGACAGCGATGAAAAACTGGTCGATCTATTTACGTGGATACGGGAATCAGATTACATCGTCATTACCAGTCAGCGCTCGTTATGGTCCCTGCCACGCCTGCCGATCACCTACCCGCTGATGATTCATTATTATGACGGGTTGTTTAATGGCGAACTCGGCTTTGAACTGGTCGAAGAGTTCCACGGAGAAATGGGGATCGGGCCGATAGACGTCAATGACACCACCGGCCAATTTGGCTGGGGCGATGTACCGGTTAAAGCGTGGCCTCCGCCCGGTATGGCTGCGGCCGAAGAAGCATTTAGTGTTTATGATCATCCGCCGGTCTGGATTTTTAAAAAGACGGCTGAGTTTAATGATCTTGAAGTCGCAACTTATCTTTCAGAAATAAACCTTCAAACTGCCACATTCCAAAATCCGCTAGAAGCGACCCAATCCCCCAACGGATTGATGTTGCCCGCGGCCGACCAAGTTACCCAACAAGCGGGTGGCAGCTGGGGGGATGTGTTTAACACGGCCGGCCTACTCTCGAATAACGGGGCTGCGGCCGCCATCGTCTGGTGGGTCGTCGTTATCCTGCTGGGATTATTGAATTTCCCCTTGGCGTTTGCCGCATTCCGGGGCTTTAGTGACCGTGGATATGCCTTATCTCGCATTTTGGCCGTCTTGCTGCTTAGTTGGTTGGTCTGGTTGGCCGCCAGTGCAAAACTATTGCCCAACGTGCGTAGCACCTACTTGCTGATGCTCATTGTGATCGGCGCAATCAACTATCTGTTTTTGGTCCGCCATTGGGCAGAGCTCAAACGGTTCGTGTTAGAAAACCGACGCCATCTACTAAAAATCGAACTAATCGGCATCGGTCTGTATGCGGCCATGTTAGGCGTGCGGCTGATGAACCCAGACGTCTGGCACATTATTTGGGGTGGTGAAAAGCCGATGGACATGTCCTATTTCACCGCTGTCCTCAAATCAACCAGCTTCCCCCCCTATGACCCTTGGCATGCGGGTGGCTTCATCAACTATTACTACTACGGCTTTGTCTACACCGGCACCATCGCTAAACTGCTAAAAATCGTCCCAAGCATCGCCTATAACCTAATTTTGCCGATGCTGTTTAGTTTTACCGGTCTGGCGATCTTTTCTATCACCCATACGCTCATCAGCCGGTCAGCGGCGGCCGGTCAACGCTTTATCAGCGGGCGGATCTCAGGGGCGACCTTGGGCGGGCTTTTCGCCACGCTCAGCGCCATGATTCTTGGCAATCTGAGCCAAATCGAGGTCTTTTCAACCGCGGCCGTCAGCACCAGCCGCTTGGCCCCCGATCAGCCATTGGGGCTCCGTTTTGCAGATGGGTTGGTACAGATGATCATCGGCACCGTCCCCCGTATGCGGCCGGACCATTGGTTCTGGAACGCCACACGCCTAATCAGCTTCAACGAAGGTGAAGTCCAACCCATCACAGAGTTCCCCTATTTCACATTTTTGTATGGAGACCTGCATGCCCACATGATCGCCCTCCCCCTTTCGGTGCTTGCTATCGCTTGGGCCATCTCTCTGGTGCTGCGACCACATGACAAGCTGCGTTGGGAAAACTGGCTTGTGGGGGCTGTCGCCATCGGGGTCCTTTACCCCACCAACAGCTGGGACTATCCCACTTATTTGGTGGTCGGTATGTTGGCCCTGGTCTTTATCAACATCAAAAAATATGGGCTATCACTGACGATGGTCGGCCGATTGGCGGTTCAAGCTCTCTTTTTATTCGCCGTCACCCGATTGGCCTTTCAGCCATTCTGGGCCAACTTCGGCACCGCTTATAGCACCATTAAACTCTGGCCTGGCTCCTATACCCCTGTCGCCGATTTTCTCGTTATCTATGGTCTGTTTTTACTCGTAGTGGTGACCTGGCTATTTGCAGATTTACGCACCTGGGCCATCGATCTTTCAAACAAACAGCTAGAAGAAGCCGGTTTTTGGATGCTGCCCGCCATTTTGTTTGCGTTTGCGGCCGTTGCTTTATTCGTCATCGGCTATCTGCTCGGTTACGTACTGCTTCCGTTGGTCGCCTCACTCATCATCTTTGCGGGATTATTGTCGCTAAGAATAAATATCTCCCCAGAACGACGTATCATCAATGTGCTTTTTGCTTCATCGATGGGGCTCGTCCTTTTTGTAGAGATTTTCGTGCTCGATGGGGACATCGGCCGGATGAACACCGTCTTTAAATTTTACATGCAGGTGTGGGTCATGCTCAGCATCGTCACCGGTGTTTGCTTGATCTGGGTACTCAACCACATCCAACAAAATTGGAGCATGGTGGGGCAAACCGTTTGGCGCAGCGGCTTTGCGGTGCTTATCACCCTCGCCGCCTTGTATCCGCTTAGTGCAACCGTTGCCAAACGCACGGTACGCACCGGCAAAGAAATTATCCCGATCACCCTAGACGGAACCGCGTTTATGGAATATGTGACCTATGAAGATCAAGGGTCACCCGTTGTTCTGAAAAACGATTACGCGGCGATTAAATGGATGCAGGAAAATATCAGTGGCTCACCCGTGATCGCAGAAGCACACGGCAGCAACCCATATCGTTCAGTCGCCAATCGGGTGGCGATGTACACCGGTCTGCCCGCCATTATCGGCTGGGACTGGCACCAGCGACAACAGCGGCCGACGGTGCCACCCAGCACGGTCCGCAGCCGAATCAACGATGTCAGCTCCCTGTATACCAATCCCGATATCGATGTAACGTTGCGTCTGCTGAACCGGTACAATGTCGCATATGTTTATTTCGGAGAATTAGAAAAAATATATTACGGTGAAGGTAGCGTAGATAAATTTGACCAGATGGTTACAGACGGTTACCTTGAACGCGTATACGCTGAAAACGGTACCGCTATTTATAAAATAATCGAAGGTTAGGTTGGGTTCAATCCCCTTTTTCCGTTTATCAAACTTAACCCATGTTTTCTAAAATCTTAAAATCTATCAGCCAATAAAAACAATTCCTTATGGCTTTAATCGAGAACGTCAAAAACAACCTACAAAACAAAAAGACCCAAAATCAGGTGATCCTGCTGCTGTTGGGTGTCACGCTTATTTGGGGCGGATATCTACGCTTTGTCGGCATCAATTGGGACGATTACACCCACATCCACCCGGACGAGCGGTTTTTAACCGGTCTAACGGCCGAGATTAAGTCACCCGAAAGCTTTCGTCAGTACCTGACCACGTCAGAATCTCCCTTAAACGTCTACAACCTACGTGATGTCTTTTACGTCTATGGCAACCTGCCGATGACCGGCACATTTTATGTGGCCCAAGCGCTCGAATCTCTCCGGCCGACATTCTGCTCAGAAGCAGCGACGGGACCATTTTGTGCCAATGACCTCACCACGTATGACGGGGTCCACATCGTGGGGCGCATGCTTTCAGCCCTGCTCGATGTCGGCACCATCGCACTCACCTTTTTAATCGGTGCACGGCTGTATAACCGGCGCATCGGCCTGCTCGCCGCCTTTTTTATGGCGACCGCAGCGATGGCGATTCAACAATCCCACTATTACACCAGCGACAATTGGTCGGTATTTTTCATCGCGCTCACCCTGTATACGGCCATTTTAATCGCCGAAAACGGGCGCAGCTGGCTCGACTGGGTCATGTTTGGTGTTTGGTTAGGCTTAGCGGCCGCGTCTCGCGTCAATGTCGGTATCATGGCGGCTATCTCGGTTGTGGCCGGCGTTGTTTGGCTGGTTCGCCAATATCGCACCAGCGACGATGACGGTGTCTACACCCAGTTAGAGTTTTGGAACTGGTTACGCAGCGAAGAGGCGAAAGACACCCGGCGTACCGTCATGCTGGGGTTATTTACGGCCGGGCTCGCCACCTTTATGATGTTCCGCATCGCCATGCCCTATGCGTTTGCAGACGATGCGATTTTGCGCCAACAAGGGTCAGACCCCGAGAGTTTTTCTCATCGCATCAACCTCGTTATCGGGTTTAACCCTCAATGGTCGGGCGACATCGAAGAAGTTTTGCGCCTACATTCCCCAGACTCAACCTTCCCTCCCGTTTTGCAATGGATGGATCGCCCAGACTTTGTGCATCCATTTGTTAACATCGCCATTTGGGGAATGGGACCAGTCGCTGGCTTCTTGGCCTTTGCCGGGTTTGGTTTAGCGTTATGGCAAATTTTAAACGGCCGTAAACAGTGGCTGACCCATCTGATTCCGGTCGCCTGGATCGCCATCTACTTTGTCTATACCGGCACCCAGTTCACCAAAATCATGCGCTACTTCTTGCCCATTTATCCCGCATTGGCGGTGATGGCCGCTTGGCTAATTTTTAGCCTGTGGCACGAGCTTGATATTAGCAATCGTTTGGCTGGCACCATGGGGCGCTTAAAAGATTTAGGGGCTAGCGATGTGTCGATTTTCGGCCGGATGCGCCAGCTAGCAATAGAGCTGTTGCGCCCCGCCCTAGTCGTTGCCGCTGTCGCAGCCGTGCTCACCAGCTTCATCTGGTCGTTCGCCTTCTCACGCGTGTACACCCGGCCGATTACTCGAGTTGCCGCCACCGAATGGATTTTTGACAATGTGCCAACCGCAGCCAGCGTCGTGCTAGACCCTTCAACCGAGTCGGGCAAACCGCTCTATCAGATCCCGATACGTGACATCAACACCGCATCGGGTGGTGCAGAAACCCCATTTGGTTTTGTCCCCCGCGAAAAACTAACGGCGAATGCCATCCGCCTAAATTATGTCAGCGGCACCCTCGGCGACGGCGCGGAAATGCAGGTCCGCATCCATGATCCTGTCGCAGGGGAAGTGATTAGCGAAGGGAGCATTTCGCTACCGGCCGCGATGGACGATAGCGTCATCGAAGTGCCGATACAAACGGTTGAACTCAATACAGATCGGTCCTATGAAGTCCGTCTCTCCCATACCGGCAATGGTGGATTGGTGATGCGCACCAGCATTTTGACCAGCGAACATTGGGACGACAGCTTGCCCCAGCGTTACGGCGGCCTCGATCCGTTTTCACAATATTATTATCAGTCCCCAACCGGCCAAATGAGCACGTTCCATGCGGACAACGAACAAAAACGGGACGAGCTAAACGTTTGGCTCAATGATGCCGACTATGTCATGATCAGCAGTCAACGGGCGATGTGGACGGTGCCTCGCATGCAGGTCACCTTCCCGCTGATGAAGCACTATTATGAAACACTGTTTACCGGCCGCCTTGGGTATGAACTGGTACAAACTTTCTCTGGGGACATTCGCTTCGGCCCTATTCGGATCAGTGACGTTACCGGCAAGGTCGGCTTCGGTACAGAACCGGCCGCCACCTATGAGATCCCTGGGCTTTTGGCGGTTGAAGAATCGTTTAGCGTCTATGAACATCCCCCCGTATGGATTTTCAGAAAGACGGCCGACTATTCAGCCGCAAACACCGCCGCCGTGCTGAACGAAGTGGACATGAGCCGCGCCTTCTACCAAAATCCGCAGCAGGCGGCCAGCACCCCCAACGGACTCACGTTAACGAGCGAGCAGTTTGCGCGGCAGCAAACCGGCGGTTCGTTTAATGATCGTTTTTCAGTTGATGGGTTGCTCTCAAGCAATCCGCTCATTGCGGCCGTCGTTTGGTGGCTATTGGTCATCATTATCGGCCGGTTGGCCTACCCGTTGTGCTATCGCATTTTTAGCGGCCTGCCCGACCGAGGGTATGCGCTTTCAAAAACGCTTGGCATTCTAATTATTTCTTGGATCGCTTGGCTTGGGTCCAGCGTCGGCCTGCTCACCTTCGGCCGAGGCTCTTTGCTCATCGCCACGCTGTTGCTGCTGTTGGCCGCCGTCTATATCGAATATAACGGCCAAGGGGCGATTCGGGCGTTCTTATCCCGCAAACGAAACCTGATCTTCTTTATAGAAACGCTCGGGGTGTTGCTCTTCATCTTGATGCTGTTTATTCGGTCCAGAAACCCGGAAGTGTGGCACTTGTATTATGGTGGCGAAAAGCCGATGGACGTTTCTTATTTTACGGCCGTCCTCAAATCATCCACCTTCCCCCCGTATGACCCGTGGCATGCCGGATCATACATCAATTATTACTATTACGGCTTTGTTTTTGCGGCCGTCCCCACCCTGCTTTTAGGCGTTGTGCCAACTGTCGCATACAACTTAGTATTACCCATGCTGTTCAGCCTCACCGGGCTGGGTGCGTTTGGGATCGGCTCCGCCATGACCCATTGGCTGACCGGCGAGAAAGGCTTTGCTCTTTTTGGTGGGCAAACCGGCACACAAGCGACTGAAGAAGCCGCAGAGACGCCGGTTGATCAGCGGGAAAGAGTCGCCATTCGAGGTGGGCTTTTTGCTACGATCGCCACCCTAATTTTGGGCAACCTGCATGAACTCAACATTTTGCTCATGTCGTGGGAAAGGGCCAGCACGGCCGACATTGAGGCCCATTGGATACGACGTTCGCTCAGCGGGGCGCTCGCCCGCCTGGGCAGCGATGACCCCGCACCGGTCGACCCGAGCGAATGGTTCTGGGCCGCTTCACGCGCCATCGCCGCACCCCAAGGGGAAGTTGGGCCGATCACAGAATTCCCGTTTTTTACCTTTTTGTACGGCGACCTGCACGCCCACATGATCGCCCTACCGCTGTCGCTGCTGGCGATGGCTTGGGCGGTATCGCTGGTGATTTCCGGCACCCATCGCTTAACCCTGCTGCAGTGGTTCACCGGCGCTTTGGCGATCGGGTCACTGTACCCGACCAACAGCTGGGATTACCCGGTGCAGTTGGTGGTGGGGCTGCTGGCGCTCACTTGGGTCGCATTACAAAGATACGGCTACAAGCTAACCACCATCGGCCGGATCGGTATCCATGCGGTGGCCCTCTTCTTAGGCTCCCGATTGCTGTTTGAACCGTTTTGGGCCAACTTTGGTACCGCCTACGGCACCGTCAAACTGTGGGAAGGGTCAACAACTTCGTTGCAAGATTTCCTCACCGTCTACGGCCTGTTTTTGCTGGTCACCCTCACCTGGCTGCTAATCGATTTTATCGATTGGAACGCCAAGCAAAAAGAGGGAAGCGGCCTGCCGACCCAAACGATTTTAGGTGCCTTATTCGGCGGCTTTGTCGTGCTCATGCTCGTTCGCTTTATGCTCAGCACCGTTGAAGTTGCACCGATGGCATTGCTGATGGTGCTAATCGCCGGACTGATGGGGCTACGGCCGGATATTTCTCCGACAAGGCGTGTCATCAACATTTTGATCTCATCCGCCTTTGGGCTAACCCTGTTTGTCGAAATCCTCGTTTTAGATGGGGATATCGGCCGGATGAATACGGTCTTCAAATTCTATATGCAATCGTGGCTGATGCTGGCGATTATTTCCGGCGCGACGCTCCCCATCATTTGGAAAAAGGTGCAGGAGCTGTGGCACCCACGTGCGGCCCAAGCCTGGCAGTTCGGGCTGGCGGTTCTCGTCTTTTTAGCCGCCCTGTACCCTGTATTGGCTACCCGGGGCAAGTGGGAAGTTCGGCCGCAGAAAGAAGAAGCGGTCAACACGCTTGATGGGATGGCGTTTATGGATTACGTCACCTATAACGACAACGGGCAAGAAATTAGCCTAGCGGGGGATTACGAGGCGTTAAAATGGATGCAGAAAAATATTAACGGTTCTCCCGTTGTAGCTGAAGCGCACAGCACCAACCCGTATCGCTCTGTCGGCAATCGGGTGGCGATGTACACCGGCCTGCCGTCTATCGTCGGCTGGGACTGGCACCAGCGGCAGCAGCGGCCGACCCTGCCAGGCGAAGTCGTTTCTAATCGAATCAACGATGTCACGGCGCTGTATTCGGCCAACACACCGGCCGAAGTCAACCGGATCGTCAACAAATACAATGTCAGCTTTATTTACGCTGGCGAACTTGAAAGAGCCTATTACGGCAACTTCCACCTATCGACGTTTGATCAAATGGTGTCGCAGGGGCAACTCGCCTTGGTTTACACCAATCAAACCACTAAAATCTACCAGGTTGTGGCCCCGGTCACCGCCAACTAAAAATGACAAGGGGAAAGTGTAAAGGGTAAAGAGGAAAACAGACCCTCTCTACTCATTACTCTTCCCTCTCTACTCTTTCACCTTCATGTCTTCTACAGATATTTTCTTCGCCATCCGTTTCTGGCTTGTCTGCATGGGCATCGGCCTGGCTGGGCTCCCGTTCGCCTACCGGTTGTTCCACCAGCTGCCAGATCGTGGTTATGCGTTTTCAAAGATGACCGGCTTGGTGCTAACCACCTTTACCTTCTGGCTCATCTCTAGCTACGGCTTGATCAGTAATTCAGTTGGGGGGATTATTTTCGCCCTGCTGCTGTTTGTGGGGGTTAGTGTCTGGCTTTACCAAAAAACCGACCAAAATCTTTGGCCCTTTATCAAAGAAAACGTTGGGTATGTGCTAACGGCCGAAATTATTTTCACCCTGCTGTTTTTTACCTGGGCGTGGGTACGGGCACAGAACCCACAGATTAGCGGCACTGAAAAACCGATGGAGTTCGCCTTCCTAAATGCGGTTACCCACAGTCCGACTTACCCGCCGCTCGACCCATGGCTAAGCGGATTTGCAATTAGCTATTACTACATGGGGTATATCATGATGTCGATCATCGGCCGACTAGCGGCCGTCCCGATGAGCATCACGTTCAACCTAACGGTCGCTTGGCTGGTGGCAGGTAGCGGCATCGGCGCTTTTGGATTGGTCTACAACCTGACGACGTTACTGACCAAAGAAGGGGAAAAAATCACGGCCGCCGTGCGACGTAACGCCATCGTGCTCGGTTTAGTCGCGGCAATCGCCATTCCGCTAGCCGGTAATAACCAGATGCTGCTCGAAATTTTGCACGGCAACGGCATCGGCTCCGAAGGGGTGTGGGAATGGCTTGATGTTGAAGATATCAGCGGCCCCGCAACCGCAACCCCACGCTTCAAAAACAGCGATGGCTCGCTGAACGGCAGCTGGTGGTGGTGGCGTTCGTCACGGGTCACCCACGAATACAGCTTGTCCGATGGCCCTACGCTTGAAACCATCGCAGAATTCCCCGGCTTTAGCTTTGTGCTGGGTGACATTCATCCCCATGTGCTGGCGATGCCGTATATCTTTCTGATAATCGCTTTGGCCCTTACCTGGTTTTTAGATGACCGTGAATGGGCGGAGCCGGACGCGGAGGGGATCGTGCCTTGGCTCACTAGTTTGTACAACAACTTTGGGCCGGAGAAACTGTTAACGGCCGCCATTTTGTTGGGCGGGCTGGCGTTTACCAATACGTGGGATCTGCCGATTCACCTATTTGTGATTTTGTCAGCCTATGCGCTCAACCGCTGGGGACGCACCGGAAAATTCGACAGTCAAATCTTTTCAGAGGTGATCGTCACCGCCATCGCCTTGGTTGCGATGATTTTGATCATCTACTATCCGTTTTTTACCGGATTAAATTCACAAGCGGGTGCCCCCTTTATTTTGCCCATGCTGGTGCGGCCGACCCGTGTGGCCCACTTCTTAATCATCTTTGGCACCCCGATTTTTATCACCTTCTGTCTGTTGGGCGTGCTGGGCAGCCAACAAAAAGGGAACGGCAAACTAGGCCCGGCCCTCGCTGTGGGTGCTGGCTTGCCACTGGCGCTCATTGTCATCAGTCTGCTGCTTACTATGTTGGTTGCTGGGTCTGAATTAGGGCAAGGGCTGTACAACGGGCTGATTAACGAATTAGGGCTTGTATTGCCCAATCGCACCGGCCCCACCGATTTAGCTTGGGGTGCTGCGTTTGTGGCCGCCCTTTTGCCCAAGTATTTGACGGTTCGTTTTACCTATCTGGGGGTCACGATTTTGCTCGGCCTTATTTTGGGAGCGGTCGTCTGGCTGTGGACCAGTCAGCTAGAAAAACCGACCCGCAGCAACCGAAGCCTGATGCCATTTTTACTTCTGCTCATTTTTACCGGCACGCTGCTGACCCTTGGCCCTGAATACGTTTATTTAAAAGACAATTTTAGTCAGCGGATCAACACCGTTTTTAAATTTTATTATCAGGCGTGGATTTTGTTTGGCACCGCTGCGTTGGTTTCTATCGGCTATTTGCTCAAGCATGCCAAAACGACAGGCTACATCGCGGCCGGAGTGTATGCGGTCTTGTTTGTCTTTGCGGTCCGTTTTCCGATTGTCGGTGCTCAAACGCGCGGCATCGAGTTTCGCGGCCCGCAAACGGCCGAAACGCGGCGCGAACCTACACTCGACGGGCTGGTGTTTATGCAAAATGTAAACAATAGCGACTACGAGGCGCTGCAATGGCTGCAGGCGACGGCCGCCCCCCAAGACGTCGTTCTAGAGACAACGGGCAATCCCTACTCTTATTATGCCCGTATTTCAGCAAACAGCGGCTTGCCCACTGTGCTAGGCTGGGCCAACCATGAAAATCAGTGGCGCGGCGACAGCACCGATCAGATCGGCATTCGTAGTGGTGCGGTGCGTGAGATTTATGATACGCGGGACTGGAACCGGGCGAGTGATTTGCTAAACGAATATGATGTGAGCTTTATCTATGTCGGCCGACTGGAGAAAGAGGATCATGATGCCACCGGGTTGGAGAAGTTTGCGGTTAATTTAGAGGTGGCGTATCAGAATGATGAAGTGACAATTTATCGATGGAAGTAGTGCGAAATGGGTGATTTGTTTAATTGTTGATTTGGTGAATGGTTAACGGCATGCTCGGCCGA
>JAHDEB010000217.1 GCA_020629055.1 Chloroflexota bacterium | reverse complement strand
ATGAAAATAAATAAACGCAGCCTTTCAGCCCTATTGTGGGCAGGTATTCTCATTCTAATTTTAGCCGCATGCGCCAGCCCGCAGCTGGATACAGCGGCCGAAGTCGACACCCAAAATGGTGACTTAGCCATAGAAGTAGAGCCTACAAAGGAATCAGTGACAGAAAACAACAATTCAAACAGCGCGAACACTCGCGAAGTTTTTACAGTAGACGATCGCCCTCAGCGATTGGCACAACTCACAGCCCAGTGGAACACCAACTGGGAATTGCATACGGTCGATTACAACTCATTCTTATCGGGCGGCCCACCTCGGGACGGGATCCCATCGATCGATGACCCTAAATTTGTAACCAATGCAGAAGCGGCCGAATGGCTGGCGGGTCAAGAACCGGTCGTCGTTGTACAGATAGATGGCGAAGCAAGAGCATATCCGTTGCAAATCTTAACTTGGCACGAAATCGTTAACGATACCTTTAACGGCCGGCCGATTATCGTGACATTTTGCCCGCTGTGTAACGCAGCGATCGCATTTGACCGCACCCTAAACGGCGTCCCAACCGAGTTTGGTGTATCCGGGTTGCTGCGCAACTCGGACATGGTGATGTACGACCGCCAGACCGAAAGTTTGTGGCAGCAATTTACCGGCGAAGCGATTGTCGGCGACGCAGTGGGCACCCGCTTGGAATTTCTATCGACTTGGCTCACCAGCTTTGACGATTTCCAACAGCAGTTCCCCGATGGAACCGTTTTATCACGTGACACCGGCCACAACCGGCAATATGGCAAAAACCCCTATACAGGGTACGACACCCTCGGCAACAATCCATTTTTATTTGATGGGGAAATCGATGGCCGTCTACCAGGTGTTGAACGGGTTGTAGCCCTCGCATCAGAAGATGTAGGTGTTGACGTCGCTTATCCATTTAGTCTGATTTCAGAAGTTGGCGCAGTGAACGACACCCAAGGGGATTTAGATATCGCTGTCTTTCATATCGGCGGAGCGACATCGGCCTTAAGTTCGGCCGACATCGCCAATGGAACAGATGTCGGTTCAGCCGCCGTCTTTAATCCGATTGTGGATGGGCAGAGATTAAATTTTAGCCGAGCAGATGACAAAACATTCACCGATGCAGAAACTGGCTCGACTTGGAATATCTTTGGTGTGGCGGTCGACGGCCCACTGGCTGGCACAACGCTAGAACCCTTGATTCATGGGAATCATTTCTGGTTCTCGTGGGCGGCTTTTAAGCCAGACACAACCGTTTACAGCGGTTAATTTGATTAAAAAGACCGGTCTGGATAAAACCAGGCCGGCCTAAATTGATCGTCAATTACTCTTCATCAAACTCAACAATCGATTGCCGCTGGCGGTTAACGACTAAGCGGGTGACATCCGGCCGGGAATAATGTCCGGCCGGGTCGAAGTTTTGTCGCTCTTCGCGCACTTTTTGATGATCGATCTCCGCGAGCCGTAGTGTTTCTTCCCCAACATTGCTATGTGGATCGATGACCCACTCCCCATCTGGTCCAGCTAAACAAGAGCCACCATTACTCAACATGTCAGGCGCATTCGCCAAAATCTTGTCTAAATGAGGCGTATCGGCCGGAAAGTCGCTTTTACGCATAAGGCCCGACACAGCCGCCACATAAGATCGCCCTTCAAGCGCCATAAAACGGGCGATATCCACCGTGTTTCTCAAATGGCCGGGCCACACAGAAACATGCAAATCTTCACCCTGTGCCTGCAGCGCCACACGGGGCAGCGGCATCCAATTTTCCCAACAGTTCAGCCCGCCTAAAGTAAAAGCACCGAGCTTATGTGTCACCAAACCATGCCCGTCTCCGGGTGACCAGGTCAGCCGCTCTTCATAAGTCGGCATCAGCTTACGATGCACGCTTTGAATCTGCCCATTTTTATCGATATAAACCAATGTGCAATACAGGCTGTGCCCACCTCGATCTTCTGGCCGTTCGATCGTCCCCAAATATATGGCGATCTGTTTCTGTTTCGCTAAAGCACAAAGCTCGTCTAAATCGCCTCGTTCAATACTCACAGCATTCTGCATGTAATGGGCGTGGATTTCTTTTTGCACGGCCGAATTAAAGCGAGCCCCATCAGTTAACTCGACCCAAAATGGGTAGCCTGGGACGAGAGATTCCCCAAACACAATTAGATCAGCCCCCTTCTCGCCACCATCGGCCGTGTATGCCAACACTTTGTCCAACGTCATTTTTCGGTTAAGCCATACGGGGGCGATTTGTGCCAACCCAATAGTTAGATGGTCCCGATTCATATTTTAAATACCTCATTTTATAGATTTAGCAGGACTACTATCTTACCTTGCCATCCGCTTCTGTGACATTAGTCATCTCACTCTCAAAAGAATCGAAAGTTAAACTCAAACCACACAGAATATTTATGAAAATTTATCCCTCTCTTCAAACTTTTCCCTTACCTTTGGGAAGAGAGGTAAATAACTGTCACAATTTAACGACTATCTCCTAAATAACCGATAACCATCTTCAGTCTTTAAGGATAGCGATATTGTGAAAGGGGTTCAGATTAACTATGTCATCTCGAAATCAAAAAAACTTTCTCCAATTATCCATTGCAACTCTCTTTCTATTTCAGTTCTTTTTGATGTTTACCCCTACCATGGCATCCACCTTTTTAAGCAACATCCGCTTCGAAAATAATACCGCCCCGCTGATTCGGTACGAGCTGAAAATCAACGCGATTGACAATAAAAATCTACCTGAGCCGATATTACTCTCTCAATCTTGGTTTGGTCTAGGCATTGAAGACTATGGGGAGACTCAGCTTCTGATCGATGATTTAGCCCGCGCTTTAAACCAAAAAAATATGATAAAAGCACAATCGATCTACAGCGAGCTGACTGAAAATCATATTCAAAATTTGGAGTCCTATCAATTTGAAATCCAGCAGATACGCATCATCAAAACCCCACCCAAAACGGTTGGTGCGACGAACAACGGAAATGTCATTAACCAATGGTCTTCCGATGAACTACACACTGATTAACCTCAAGCCAAACCAAGCAGCCTACTTGTCTTAGAGCTTACGCGCCCTGAGACCTCGGCGTGAGCTCAGTCGAACGCTTGTCGAAGGGCAACTACTTGGCAAGCCTTGTTGCACAAGTCCTATGTTTTAGAAGATATCCTCTAAAACTTTTCAACAAATAGAAAAACCGCATATACTCTAACCCATGATTTTCGGCCGCTCGCAAGAGAACCAAATTTGGCTACTCATGGCTCTGTTTATGCTTCTGGGTGTTTGCTACGCCATCGCCTTGCCGATTTTTGAAGGGGCCGATGAAATTAGCCATTTCCGCGTCATTGAGTTCATAGCTGATGAACAAGCGATTCCGCATATTATGACCCACGCAGAAGATGTGGGTCACGAAGCCGGTCAGCCCCCGCTCTACTATGCCCTGCTCGCTCCTTTCGTGGGTGCCATTGATCGCACAGACTTTAGCGAAACGGTACGAATGAACCCGCATTTTCTACACCTAAACAGCAATCATGTGTGGGTCCATTTAACCGATGAAGGTCAGCGATGGCAAGGGGTAACATTGGCTGTGCGAATCGGCCGCTTTTTGTCTCTCTTGATCGGGGCCGCCACCGTCTATTTTTCAGCGGCAACGGCCCAATTAATCGCGCCCGACTCAGAAACAGAAAAATGGTTTGTCTTACTCACGGCCGCATTCGTCGCCTTTAATCCACAGTTTTTAGCCATCAGCGCATCAATCAACAACGATAATTTGGTGATCATGTTTTGCACGATCGCTCTTTTTTTGACGCTGCGTTGGCACAAAACAAACGATTCAACCGCGAAGACCCCGTTCCTTATCGGTCTAGTCACCGGACTTGCGATTTTGTCAAAGGTCAGCGGTCTCGCATTTGGGCTGGTCATCGGCTCCGTTTTGCTTTACAGATGGTGGCAAACAGGCCGGTTCGGCCCGGCATTTAAAGATGGGCTGCTCGTAACTGCCGGTGTACTCATCACGGCCGGGTGGTGGCTATGGCGAAATCAAACCCTTTACGGGGACCCGCTCGGCTTAGGCGCGTTACGAATCGCACATGTAGGCACCTACAGGCCAATCCCTCTCACCTTGGCTCAGACGATCAGCGAATCAAAGCTGCTTCTTAAAACATTCTGGCTATTCCCGGGCAACGGCACCCTTTTTGGGCCAGATTGGTTTTACTGGGTTGTGAATCCCTTGGCCTTAATCGGCCTCGCCTCGTTCGTCTTATCTCAATTCAGCAATACGGCCTCATCCCAAAAGCGACTGACTCTCACGCCGATTGTTTGGGCATCTACGATTTATCTGCTGCTCTATTATTGGATAAGCACAGTAGGGGCGACCTCGCAAGGGCGGCTGCTTTACCCAGCATTAAGCGCTCTTGTACTCCTTGTCATGCTCGGTTTCTGGCATTTGGGCGCTCTCGGCCGCTGGTTGGCCGGTGGACTGACACTGTTTCTACTGATCTTTGCCGTCGCAACACCATTTATGATCACCGCACCCGCCTTCGCCACACCAAAAGCGCTGGCGGCTGACTTCGATTATCCAAACCCATTTGGTGAGCCCGCAATCACCAACGAAATCGATTTGCGAGGCCACAGCGCCACTACTCGCCATGCCAGTCGAGGCGAAAGCCCCCAAGTAGAGTTGTTTTGGGAAGCCACCAGTCAAGTCCCTGAAAGCTACTATCTGATTTTGCATTTGGTAGACTCCGCAGGCACTGAAGTTTCCCGATTTGAAGGGTATCCGCTCAACGGCAGCTACCCGACCGTCTCATGGCGAGTGGGCGATGCCTTTACAGATGAGATCACCATGCCCCCCATTTCTGAAAACGCAGCGGCTGGATTAGCAACTTATTTTATCGAGCTTGCCGCGTGGGATGGTTCAACCTCTACCGATTTACGGCCGTTGTCAGAGCCAGTCAAAATCCGGTTGGACACCCCACCCACAATGCCAGAACTTGCAGCCGATATCACCTTTGGTAACTTGGCGCAGCTTGACGGTTACACGCTAGAACAAACAGAGGATAACTTAAATATCACATTTACTTGGTCCGTTCTTTCCCCCACGAATATAAATCAGACAATCTTTGTGCATCTAGTCGATCAGCAAGGTAATTTGATAGCTCAGGCCGATTCTCCACCCAGAGTAGGGACCTATCCTACAAACTATTGGGAAAATGGGGAAAATATCCCAGATCTACATCAAATTCCGCTTGATTCTATACCGGCTGGCCATTACACTATTTCAACCGGCTTTTACGACCCTATCTCTGGTACACGACTGCCAACAGAAGACAATAGGGGAATAAAGTCAGATAGCTTTTTGTTCGATGTCAAACTAGAATAAATTCTTTTCACGACAATTAAACGTTTGTAGAACCATTGGTACTATTTCAGCTACATAGTAAGAAACATTCTTTATGATTGATTAAGATTTAAAAAGCTTATAAATAAACAGAAAAATTAGTCACACACCTAAACGGTTAGCAGAAATAATCTGGGTTCAAAAACTATGCTTAAAGACATTCAAAATACATTACGTGGGCAAAGCCTTGTTGAATATGCGCTTATCCTTTCAGGGGTCGCCATTCTGGTATTAACAGCGGTTCTAGTTTACGGTCAAGATTTGGCCGAAATGTACAACCTTGTCCAGACATTTTTCAAAGATGCAAGTTAGGCCAGCCTACAAACCATAAAATTTTTTCGCATCAAACCGATGGCGCTACATTTCAAGAACCTTCTACACGCGGCCTTCTCCCCTCCCACAACAATTAATCATATTTTGCGTAATTAACTGTATTACCTTCCGTAAACTGTTCACTAAACCTAGGAATGTTCGTCAAGCTCCCCCCAATCCTTCTATAATTCATCATTGATCGCCTATTCCTAGCATTTACCAAAACTTTTTCTTGGAGACTAAATGAAATCTGCAAAAATCTTTTTCTCTTTCGCTTTGGGACTACTTTTAATCACCGGTTGTTCATCTGATCCTGAACCAATCCCTGCGCCTACAGTCGATGTAGAAGGGACAATAGCGGCCGGGCTTGCAGCGACCCAAACCGCGATGCCTCCTCCCCCAACCGCCACCCCAGAACCAAGTCCAACAGATACGCCGGAGCTCATCGAGGAAGAGGCTGAAACAGATGCAGAGCCAGGCTCAGGCACCGAAGCTGTTGAGCCTGGTTTTGCCACCAATCCATCCGGGTCGTTTATCATCACCATTTTTGAAGATGGATCACGTCTTTACGAGGTTCCTGCCAGCAACTTTTTAATCGAGCTACCCAGCACGTATGAAACGTTAGACCCTGCTGATAGCGAGATGCTTCAAGCGGTTTTAGAAGAGTCTTTAGCCGAGAATGCGTTCTCTTCTGAGCAAATGACCCAATTCGCTGCAGCTGGAATCAAGCTCTACTCAGTCAATACAGAGCAAATATCCCTCGAGTCACCGAACCCTGCTTCGATCAATATCATTCAGCAAGAGCTTCCAATTGAACTCACACTAGAAGAGTTTGTGACTGCGAACCAAGCTCAATTGCCCCAATTTCTCGATATCACCAGCGATATCACAGTCGAGAACCTAACCTTGGGCAATCAACCGGCCGCGGCTCTGTCATATTTGGCCAACATCGGCATGCCCGGAGGAGGCACCGCAAAAATGGCAAATACGCAATACATGGTTTTAGACCCAGAAAATGCAAAAATCGTCTATATCATCACCGTTGCCATGGAAGAAGGGCTGGTTGATGACTTAGGCTCTCAAGTACGGCAAGCGGCCGAGACGTTCCGCCTGTTAAACGACAATTAAATTCAACGAACCAAAAAACACAAAATCAATCACGATACAGGTCTGATTTGCCCCATTTTCAATCTAGGCACGTGTTAAGCACGTGGGGCAAATCCAGACACCTGTATGATCAAAAAAATTGAGGTCAAAGAATGGACGAGACTTTTATTGAAGAGATGCCTACAAGCAAACAAGATGACGACCGGTTTCTAACACGACTTTGGGACTGGAAAGATGTCACTTTAATGCTGATTCTATTTGGTGTAATTTTTATTATTGGCCAAGTAGCCGCGATATTTTTAGCGGGAATGGAATTTGACTTAACAACGGGCGAGGTGTCCAACACTGGGGACACTTTCCTGATTTTAGTTTATGGTTTAATCGGTTCATTTGTAGCCATGGTCATCCCGTACTTCCTCGT
The DNA here is from genome assembly GCA_020629055.1 of Chloroflexota bacterium. Classification (GTDB taxonomy): domain Bacteria; phylum Chloroflexota; class Anaerolineae; order Promineifilales; family Promineifilaceae; genus WTJY01. Next base: position 3,016 of record JAHDEB010000217.1, on the reverse strand, counting down.
AAACCTGATGCGAAAGCGGCACAGCTTTGTAAACTTGGGCTTTCGGCCGCTTTTAAATGGATGGGGCTGGACCTCTGTCTGGCTGGGCATTGCGGCCGCACTGATTCGCATGGCGATCGGTGCCGGTTTACTACAACTTTTCCCATCCTTAGTAGAAGGGGCTGAGGACCTAAGTGAGATGTTTACCTTTGATCTACCATGGCAAATGGCGGTTGCAGGGGCCTTAGCAACCTTCATCGTACCGATTTACGAAGAGATCTTCTTCCGAGGCATACTGCATAATGCTCTAGGCAATCGACTGGGTATCTGGGGCACCATTCTAATTAGCTCCGCCCTGTTCGGCCTTTTCCACATCATTCCCATTCAAATAATCACCGCGTTTTTATTGGGTCTGGTATTAGGCTGGCTCTATGAAAAAACCAACAGCCTTTGGGCCCCCATCTTATGCCATTTAGTCAACAATGGTCTGGCGATGGGGCTCTCCATGCTCAGCTTCTGGTTTGGATGGGGCATTTAAGGGTGACGCTTAGCCGTCGAACTGCCACCAAGTATTCTCCCCATCTGAAATAATCTCGATGGTGCCTAAAGTGTCTGTTCGCAGCACTTTGGCACCACGCGCGGCCACCCGATTCAACAGATCTATGTGCGGGTGGCCAAACCGATTATCGGCCCCGGCCGACACGATGACCAACTGCGGCCGTACTTGGTCTAAAAAGCGCTCGCTGCTTGCATTGTTTGCCCCATGATGACCCGCCTTATAAATATTGGCCTGTAGCGGCAAGCCGGTGGCTAACATCGCCCGTTCACCCGCCGCCTCCGCATCACCGGTCAGCAGCACCTTTGTTTCCCCAAATACCAATCTTAACGACAATGAATTATCATTGCGCCCATCCTGAAGTAAGTCTGTGGCGGGATGAATAATCTCAAGCCGCACACCATCCCCGATTTCAATTACATCCCCTGCCTGCGGTCTCGTAATCTGCACATCATTCGCACGGGCACGATCTAGCAGCTCCGCATACGGCCCACTATTATTGTCATCGGCATCTGGGTACGAAACCAAAAGCTGATCAAATTGGTAACGGTCGAATAACTCAGGCAACCCGGTGACATGGTCCGCATCGGGATGGGTCGCGATCAACAAATCGATTTGCTTGTCCCACAGGGGTAAATTCGACCCCAAATGTTGCTTCATCAATGTAGGATAATACCCACCGTCAATTAAAATCTGCCGGCCGGATGGGGTTTGAATCAAGGTGGCATCCCCTTGCCCCACGTCAAAAAAGTAGACGTGTAAATATCCGTCAGGGCGATGGATCATCCATTGCCAACCCAAAGCGATACAGATCACACTGCCGACTAACACCACCCGCCGGCCGACATTTTGTTTCAGCAAACTGAACCATTTTTGCCTGAACTCCAGCTCTTGCCGGTTAAACCATGTTAAACCGAAAATAAGCAGATAAACGCAAATCAAAGCAGTTAGGCTGAACGGAACTTCAATCGAAGCAAAGGGAACGAGCGCTAACAGCTGCGCAACCCGGATGGTGTAGCGTAAAAACACCCACACCACCCATCCAAAAAGCTGAGCCACCGCAGGCAAGAAGAACGAAAAGAGCACAACCAATCCACCCCAAATCATAATGAGGGGCTGCACGGGCAAAACGAACGCATTCGCCACGATGCTAATCAGTGACAGACTTTCAAAATAGTAAAGCAGGATCGGTAAAGTTAAAACCTGGGCCGCGAGTGTAACCAGCACAGAGTCCGTCAGGCCGTTTAAAATAAGACGCGTTGTCTTTGCTGGAAAACGGTTTTTTAGCCAACGTTGAACGGCCAATGTTAACGGCCGCGCATAAAGCATCAGGCTCAGCGTCGCGGCAAAGCTAAGCTGAAAACCGATGTCCCAAATCGCATTTGGGTTGATGAGCGTCATGCAAAAAGCGGCCAACATCAAAATGGGGACGGGGGCATTTCTTCGGCCGATCAACTTGCTTGTCACAACATAAACCCCACCCATCAAGGCTGCGCGAGCCACCGATGGGTCAGCCCCCACCAACAAAGTAAAAAGCGTGATCCCAACCAAAGTCGCGATCACCGATCCCCATCGGCCTAAAAACGGGCTAAATAGGGCCAAAAAAATCGAGGACAAAATAGCGATATTGTATCCGGAGATCACCACAATATGGGTGATACCAACCGTGCTAAAATCTTGATCGATCGGCTCCGGCATTCGATGGTCAACACCGAGCAAGATACCGGCCAACAAGCCAGATTCCGGGGCTGGGATATGTCGACTGATCCCGTTTAACGCCTGCCTCTTCATCCCAAACAGCTGGGTCAATAGCCAACTGCCATGCCCAGCCTCACTTTCAACCATTCGGGGGAAACTCATGACCCCATAAATGCCTCTTAACTGCAAATAATCTTTGTAGCTAAATTCAGCAGATTCAAACGGTGTTTCTAAATCGCCTTTGACGGTTAGCTGGGTTCCGTAATCGATAATCGGAAAGCGTGGCGTACGCAGCAGAATATCACCTTCGGCCGGTTTTATTGTGCCATCTGCAAGTTTGATGCTTTCAACCGCAACAGTTAAATTGATGATTCGATCCCGAATATCTGGCTCTTCTACCACCTGTCCGGTTATCGTCACCCCCTTCTGATCTAAATAAGTGGCGATGTGGTTGTGATCGATAGAAGGCTGGGCAAGCAGATAGCGAGCCCCCCCCAGAAAGAAGCTGGCAATCATCAACAAATAAAGAGCATATCGGCGCAAAGACGGCCGAAAAAGGGGTGGAACCGCAGCTGCCAGGCAGCAAAGACCGGTCAAGGCCCACCAATCTATGACAAAGTTAGTTATCGAGGCGATCCAGATCCCTGTAAGCCAAAGCAGGGCAAGTAGGACAATGTGCATAAGGGTGTATGTTGTTATGTTTTTAGGTTAATACGGCGGGGATTTTAGAGGAGGTTGGCAAGCATGGCAAGTCGTGAATTTATGAGGGGCTCAACAACAAAG
>JAHDEB010000216.1 GCA_020629055.1 Chloroflexota bacterium | reverse complement strand
CTAAAGTGTTTGCCCCGTTTTAAAACCTAGCAATCTTTGTTGGGTCAAACACTAGTACCATACGGCGTAAGTAACTAATTGGTTAACGTGGCGCATGGTATCCCATACAAAGGGGTGAACCACATTTTAATGTGTCAGCTATTTATGCCCCTTTGTACTAGGTAGGGTCCTTCCTACTACTTAGGTCGATATTTGGGTCATCCATAGCCAACAAAAGCCAACAAATCGGTTTTTAAGTCTTTAGAACCATTTGTTTGATTGATTACGTATTGGCCATAACCCAAAGAATCATCAATTTACAAGTTGCAGACAGATAAAAAAGGAGACAGTAGATGGAAACTGAGACCTCAAAACTTCTAAACAGTGTCGAAGGAGTAGCCCAAGTTTTAACGAAGCTACATTTAGCCGCAGATAAGAGATTTAAGGTAAATGACGTTATCAAACATGAGTTTGGATCACAATCAATTTATATTATTGATGGGAAGTTTAAAACCGGTTCGAACCAAAAAGGGCTGTGGAGAGATACAATCGGTATTCTCGTTGAGTATGAAGGTGCAAACTTCCCAAAATTTATTCTGACATACAAAGCATTAATCAAATTTTTTGGGAAAAATCATTGGCTTGATAAAAATGAAGCGCTAAGAAGGGTTGATACAGACCAGCTGCCAGACTGGCTCAACTCTAGATACTCCCTTTATCTCTCCCCCCAACTTCCGCCGGAAATAGTAAATCCACTATTTGTAGGAGATGCCACTGAGCATCTTAAAGAAGTATTGATCAATACGACTCACATCCACAGGGTATGTGCCAATCAAAATTTCGTCTCTTATTACATCATCGGCAAATTAAATGCTTTCCCCCAAACAGAATACGAAGAGATTAAATCTAAATCCCATATCTTAGCGAAAGCTTTCACCCCTAAAACCTCGTAAACAAGTCTGTTTTACTGGATCACAGCGTTAGATCGATCTATTTGTATCATACGATTCAAACAGACATAAGCATTAGACAATCAAATAAATTTAGCTAAACTCTCAAGAAACAAGAATAGTTCCCCTTGTTTCGATTCAGAGCCATCTTATATACGTCAAGTATCGATTGATCGGAAATGTTTCCGTGAATGACATAGCTTTAAGTGTTTTTGATTATTGGATTTCCGATCTGGAACCAATTGACAAAACATTAGGAGAATATCGTGAAATTTAGTACTTCAATTTCTATCGACGCCTCCCCCACTCAAATTTGGGACATCCTTACCGAAGCAGAAGCCTATCCAGAATGGGATCCTGGCATGATCCGGCTAGAAGGGAAAATCGCCCACGGTGAAAAGATTACCGCTTACACTAAAATTAGCCCCGATCGTGCATTCCCCGTGACCGTCACGGAGTTTCAACCCGGCCAAAAAATGACCTGGGCGAGCAAAATGCCCCTCGGACTGTTTAAAGGAGAGCGTACCTTTGTTATCACAGAAAATGATGCAGGTGGCTCTGACTTTTACATGCAAGAAGAGTTTGGTGGCATATTGCTCCCGCTAATCGGCCGGACGATCCCTGATTTGCAGCCGTCGTTCGACAATTTTGCGGCCGGATTAAAGTCTCGGGCAGAGGCCTAAATCTAATTAGCCATCAACCTATTTGCTGCGATAACGGCTCTGCATCTTCTGGCACAGCAATCGGTAAAGTGAAGTAGAACGTGCTTCCTTTTAGCAGCTCACTTTCTGCCCAAATACGACCCTCGTGTGCCAAAATAATATGTTTAGCAATAGACAGCCCTAAACCTGTTCCACTAACAGCCTGCCGATTTCTCGCCCGATCTGCCTTGTAAAAGCGCTCAAAAATCCTGGGCAGATCGTCCGGGTGTATCCCCACACCGGAATCGCGGATCGAGATTACAACCTCTTCCTTTTTCTTCTTTGCCGACAGTTTGACCCGCCCCTGACGAGGCGTGTGTTTAATCGCATTGTGCAGCAAATTGCGAACCACCTGCCCTATTTGATCACTATCTACATGCACTAAGGGCAATTCACCCTGAACGTTTACCAACAGTTCAATCTCTTTACGCTGCGCTTGTTCGGCAAAACGTTCGACCGGTTTTAACAAAAGGTCTCCGACCGAGTTTGGCTCAAAATGAAACTCGGTCACCCCGGATTCAATACGGGTCAAGGTCAATAACTCGTTGACCAATTGTGTCATCGCGTCAACTTCATCAGCCGCACGGCCCAAGAATTTTAAAGCGATCTCACGATTGTCTAAAGCCCCATCTTCCAACGTTTCAACCACAGCACGAACCGAAGCGATCGGGGTCAGCAACTCATGCGACACGTTGCCGATAAAATCTCGCCGAATCGACTCCAAGCGCCGAATGCGGGTTAAATCTTGAAAAACAACCAAATAGCTTGATCCCTCTTGGGGTTCAATCGGGGTAAAAATAGCTTCCAAAAATAGACCTCGTCGGTCTAATTCAACGGTTCCACGCTGCTCTTCGGCCGACTCTCTACACGCCTGCCACAGATCGATTAAGCGGTGGTGCCATGCAACTGAAGAAAATAATTGCCCAATCGCTTCTGATTCTGGAATATTTAACATATCTAGGGCGGCTTGGTTAATCAGGCGAACTTCTCCCCGATTGTTCAAAAGCAAAACCCCATCCGCTAGGTAATGCAACACCGTATGGATGCGCTGACGTTGAAATTCAACCAATGAAACTTGGCGATTGTAGTCTCTCTCCAATTGATCTGTGATGGTTTGGGTTTTATTGCTATGCCAGCGCCCCCACAGCCATGAGACCAATACGACCACCGGAATCGAAACTGCCAAAGCCCAGCGAACAACGCGGCCGGCACAGCCTATCGTCTGTTGACAGCTTTCTAAATTAAGCCAACTCGCAACAAATAGAACCACGAGCAGCAAAATGGCGACTTGGCTCGTCGCCATCCGTCGGTAAAAAACAGGATTGGTCGTCAAATTCTTTTAGCCTTCAAAACGGTAGCCAACTCCCCTCACCGTCACAATTCGGGTGGGATTTGTCGAATCAGGCTCAAACTTTTCGCGCAGCCAGCGCACATGAACATCAACTGTGCGGCTATTTCCGTCATACGTCCATCCCCATACGCGTTCTAAGATTAATTCACGCGAAAGGGCGATTCCTTTATGGCGGGCCAAGAACTCCAGCAGTTCATATTCCTTGGGCTTCAAACGTACCGGCTGATCATCTAGCCGAACTTCATGTCGCTCTAGATCGATCACTAAATTTTCAAATTGGTAGTTTTTGTTCTTTCCGGCCGCTGAACCGTGCGCTTCATTTGAAGAAGGGGCTGGCTGCTCGGCCGCCATCTCTTCCCGAGTGAGACGCACTCGGCGCAAGGTTGCCTTTACCCGGGCCATCAGCTCCCGCATCGAAAATGGCTTCGTAATATAGTCGTCCGCCCCCATTTCCAAACCAACAACACGGTCAATCTCTTCTGTTTTGGCGGTAAGCATTAGGATAGGCGCGCTCATTTCTTGGCGCAAAATGCGGCAAATCTCAAAGCCATCTAACCCTGGCAGCATCACGTCGAGTAAAATCAGTTCTGGAAGACTCTCCCGGGCAACATCGAGCGCTGTCAGACCATCGGCGGCCGATATCACCTCGAATCCCTGATTGATTAAATTGTATTCAATCGTTTCTCGTAACGTATCGTCATCTTCTACAACTAAAATTGGCATATCTTTTCAACAAGGTGGTTTGTGAGAGACTGTTTCATTTTTGCACAACCGGCAGCACATTACTGCTGGCACAAATAAAACTAACTTCTGGGTTCACGCGGACGCCAAAAGCCGATCAGCTCTCCTTTCGTTTGTGGTGTAAAGTCGGCCCAAACACTCAAGGGCAATTCAATTTTAGCGATATTCCCAGTAGTCACCCGCTTGTGCTCTCCGGTTAAATGGGCAATGAAATGCTCGGTGCCAGGATTATGTGCAATCACCATGAGACGATTATTTGCCCCGCCATACTTGCGGATTACACCGATAAAATCAGTAAGATCACACAAGTATAGCCGATTACTCACCGTCACATCGCCTACATAATCGGCCGCCTGCACAACCCCCCGTGCAGTTTCTTGAGCCCGCTTTGCGCCAGAACAAATAATATGGTCGGGCAGCATATTTTGCTCGCGTAAAAGTTTCCCCATTAAAACAGCCGACTCCACACCCCTATCATTTAAAGGACGATCAAAATCAGCAACACCTTGGTGCCAGTCAGATTTTGCGTGCCGCATTAACAATAATTCCATTTAATTTCCCGCTGATTGATTTAAGCATCAAAGTGATCAATGCTCTAAAAATTTGATAATAGCACATCAATCCCATTATTCAATACCTACCTCTTTTGAGCGGCCGAGTTCCTATTCATAATTCTTTTATATCTCTTTTACTAAAACCATATAAGACAACGGTTTGGCTTTAGTACCAACGGCCTCATATTCCCAAGCGTACAAATATGAGCGAATCTAAGTTTATTCAAAGGATTTATCGTTCATTTCACACCGATTTTCTGTATATAGAAATCATATGCTTCTAAGCAGAAAAGCTGACTTAAATTTAAGCCAACCCCATTCCCTACCTCTGGTAAATCACCATTTTAACCATCTGTTTGCAATCAGCAGATTAAGTTTTAAAAGTTGCAAAACAGCCGTTTTTCATACGCTCAAACCCTCTTAGCTTCTGCTCACCCAAAACCGAGGTTTTTCATATGTAACCACAGTATGGTGATCCACGTACTATTGAATTGAGGGAGCTAAAAATCGATATTTATGTCACAAACAGGAACCGCCGAAACAGGCGACCTTTCTAAGCAAGCCATCTATCTAAAATTTATTAAGGGGATGGCAGCCTAAGGACTAATTTAATTATGGAAAGTAAAATAATTCCAGTCGTCCCCATTCGTGGTGGGGCGGTTTTTCCAGGTGTAACAACGACCATCTCAATCGGCCGACGCCGATCTCTTGCAGCCGCTCAGGCTGCGTCTCGAAGCAACGGAGAGTTATTGATTACCGTTCAATACAATACCGAAATCGAGATTCCTGGAGAAGCAGACTTGGCACCTATCGGCATTTTGGCAAAAGTCCGTGACGTTTTACGGGCTCCGCATGCAGGCGGCGTACAAATGCTGGTCGAGCTAAAAGAGCGGGTTAACTTCACAGGGTTACTACAAACAGACCCTTATTTAACCGGCACCTACACAGCACTAGAAACACAAAAGCAGCCTCTAAAAGATTCTGATATTCAGTTGATGGCAGATGCCATCGCTCATTTAGAGACTTATGCTGAAACCTTAGGGGAAATCAACCAACAGGTGTTGACAGCTACCCGAAGCCGACGCAACATCGGCGATCTAGCCGACTATTTGGCCGGGTTGCTCAATATCCCCTTTGATTTAGAAGTTGAGCTGTTTAAAGAGTTAGACGGATCGACCCGACTCGGCATGATTCGTGATTATTTGCAGCAAGAGCTGCGGATTTCACAAATTCGCTCTGACCTAGAAGGGGAAGCCCGTGAAGGAGCGAACAAAGCCCAGCGTGAATTTTTACTGCGGGAACAGATGAAAGCGATTCGCCGAGAACTTGGCGAGGAACCGGAATCGGCCGCAGATGAGTTACGCCAAAAAGTTGATGATGCAGGTATGCCTGAAGAGGTTTACGCTCGTGTCAACAAAGAGCTCAAACGATTGAACGGACAAAATCCACAATCGGCCGAAGCCGGCGTCATTCGTACTTGGGTTGAAACTTTAGCAGATCTGCCATGGAGCACATCGACCGAAGACAACCTAGATTTAAAACATGTTCGTGACATCCTCGACGAAGACCATTCAGGACTCGACGATGTTAAAGAACGCATCGTTGAATTTGTAGCGGTCCGCAAGTTAGCGGGCAACCAAATGAAAGGTGCCATCATTAACTTAAACGGCCCTCCAGGGGTCGGTAAAACCTCTATCGCCCAATCAGTAGCTCGGGCGATGGGAAGAAAAATGGTTCGTATTAGCCTCGGGGGGGTGCGAGACGAAGCAGAAATTAGGGGACATCGCCGTACGTATATCGGTGCATTACCTGGCCGTCTTATCCGCGCCTTGCGAGATGTCAAAACCAACAACCCGGTCATCGTTTTAGACGAGATTGACAAAGTTGGCGCTGACTTTAGGGGAGACCCCAGCTCAGCTCTGCTTGAAGTATTAGACCCAGAGCAAAACACCAACTTCCAAGACCACTATTTGGAAGTCCCATTTGACCTCAGTCAAGTCATCTTTATCACAACGTCTAACGAAGCAGGACGCATTTCGGCCCCACTTTACGACCGGATGGAAACGATCGATATGGCAGGCTATATCGAAGATGAAAAGGTTGAAATTACCACAAGCCATCTTCTAAGAAAACAGGTGAAAGGGCACGGTATCGAAGAGGGTCAAATCGAACTAGAAGATGATTCGATTCGTCTTTTAATCCGACGCTACACCCGTGAAGCTGGTGTTCGTCAGCTCGAACGACAAGTTGGCTCCGTGGTCCGCAAAGTGGCTGTAAAAGTTGCTGCGGGTGAAAAAGGGCCATTTAAAATCGCTCCCGATGATATACGCGAATTCTTAGGACGTGAAAAGTTCCGCTTTGGAAAAGCTGAAGAAAACGACGAAGTGGGCGTTTCAACCGGACTAGCTGTTAGCTCTGTCGGAGGCGATGTCCTTGCGATTGAAGTCAGCTTGTCAGAAGGAACAGGCCGTGTGCAACTCACCGGTTCATTAGGGGACGTGATGCGTGAATCTGCGCAAGCGGCTTTAACCTATGCTCGCACAAACGCACGCAGCCTGGGGCTAGACCCGGCCGTTTTCGACAAAGCGAACATCCACATTCATGTACCAGACGGCGCCACACCAAAAGACGGTCCAAGTGCGGGTATCGCACTTTCAACAGCGATTATTTCCGCCTTTACCAACCGGCCGATTCGACGCGATGTTGCCATGACGGGTGAAGTAACCCTTCGCGGTAAAGTCCTCGAAATCGGTGGCTTAAAAGGGAAAACCATCGCAGCACACAGAGCAGGGATCAAAACGGTCTTACTGCCTCGTGACAATGCTCGCGACATTCCTGAACTGCCGGACACGATCAAAGAAGAGCTAGATTTAATTCCGGTCTCTCACTTAGACCAGGTCCTAGAAGCGGCATTGCTTGACCCGATCGGCCCAGCATTTACCGTTGCAGGGTTAAACACCAACGACTCGGTAGATGAAGTTACGCTACCGGTTGGATCGGTTGAAGTGCTAGACCAGCCAGTGATGGTTCAACAAAAAGCGAAAAACAAACAGCAACGTTAACCACACTTTTTCAGTCAAAATTTAGGCCGAACAGCTTTTAGAAGTTGTTCGGCCTTTTTGGCGCCCCGTACTTTTTCGGGGGTGAGATCAATTCAGAACAAGCGCCACATCTGCAGAGATTGAGCTTGTTCCAATTACTGACGATTGAGTCAAATACGAACAGACTCAATTCTTTGTTTAATATTCAAACCGTCAGTCCTATGCACGGGTGTTTCTAGCGTATTGCTTTTGCCGGTAATATTTTTCAGAAACCCCTTTTCCTTGGGTTACAATTTATATGGAGACTTTGCGCAGTTATTCCGAAACGTTACCGGTCAGAAGGGTATCTTTGACATCTATTTTTTACGCATTAATCGAGACAAGCTGTTTTGTCTTGCTCATTTTTACCGTTGTGGGGCTATTTGGGCCGCTGCATTGGGGGGCTGACCTAGCCAATCATGCCAGACCCTTTTACTTAATTGGTGGCGTGGCTTTAGTCGCCGTCTCGTTATTTTTCGGCCACACCGTCGGCTTCTATACCTCTTTGGCCATCATCGCCATCAACGGGTTTTTAGTCGTACCCTACCTGTTACCCAAGATAAAAGCGCCGCCCGCGACTGAAAATTCGATCACATTGATGAGCGCAAATACCTTGTACGGTAATTACGCCCCACAAGAGCTGATCAACACGATCGATACGGTGGACCCAGACATTTTAATTTTGCAGGAGATGGGGGCGAGCAATCAGCAAAAGGCGGCCATTTTATGGGAAAAGTTCCCCTATGTGACTGACACCCCCAACCGAGGAACAAAAGAAGTCCTCGTGTTCAGTAAGTTCCCATTTGACTCTGTTGAATATATCGCGTTTGATACCCCTTGGCGGGCTCAAGCCCATGTCACATTTACTGTCAACGGTCAATCTTTTAAAGTCATCGGAGTACATCCTAAAGCGCCGATGTCGGCCGGTCGTTTTGAACGCCGTAACATTGAACTACAAAAACTCGCGGCCGAGGCAGCCTCTGTCAAAACACCGATTATTGTGGCTGGTGACATGAACATCACACCTTGGACGCCGATTTTTCATCGATTTTTAAACGAGTCGAACTTAAGTGACAGTCGTAAACGAAACGGCTTAAACTTTACTTGGGCCCCGCACGATGTCCCCTTATTAATCCCTATCGATCAAATTTTGTATCGTCATGTCGATATGCACTCTTTCACCAGCGGCCCATACACCGGATCAGACCATCGGCCGGTCATTGCAACCTTCTCGCTGCCTACTGCAGACAGCAACGGATCGCTCGCATCAAAATAAGGTGCAAATTATCATTTTTGTGGGATGATTCTCCCCATTAATGAGTGCACAAGAATTAGCAAAATTACACAATACAATGCGGGGCTGTCAGCTATGCCTAAACGCCGGGCATGATATTGTGCCGGGTGCGGTCATGCGGGGGAATGTAACGGCCGAAGTGATGTTGATCGGCCAAGCGCCAGGAATCACCGAGGTACAGGTCAAACGGCCGTTTAATGCGGGGTCTGGCAAGCGGCTGTTTCAGTGGCTGCAAGATGCTGAATGGGAAGAAGACGACTTTAGAGACAATCAATATATGACGGCTGTCACCAAGTGTTATCCCGGCCGTCACCCCAATGGGAAAGGAGATCGGGTCCCCAGCCGCCCCGAGCAGGCCCTTTGCCGGCCGTTTTTGCAGCAGGAAATCAGACTGGTCAATCCCAAACTCATTTTGCTGGTCGGCAAGCTTTCAATCCGGCAGCTGTACCCGGCCAAAATGAAACTGACTGAAATGATCGGGACAGGGGTCTATTTTTCCCCAGAAAGCATCGCAGAGAACCCCCTTCTATTTGAATTGACCCAGGGTGAAGTGATCACCGGCTATCGTGGAGAAAAAGCCGGGCGCTACGTCGTACCAATTCCACACCCGTCCGGAGCTAGTCTATGGCCCAATCATCCCGACAACAAAGCCTTGATCAAAAATGCGATGCACCTTATTCGGGATATTCGAGCAGGCATGTTAAAAAGCTAATCATCGATCAACGCGACAACATTGCAAATATTTCCCGCAGATTGGGGCTGATTCAAACTTGTATCATCCATTTCTAATCTGGAATGTGGTAAAATAAATCGCTATGGTAAAACTCAAACGCAGAAAAAAGAATCCCAATTTTTTAAAACGTCGTAAAGCCACGACCGAGGCAACTTTTATCTTAAAGACGCCAGATCAAATTGAAAAATTAGCGGCATCCGGCCGCCTCGTTGCAGACTGTTTCGACATGCTACGAGAATCGATTCAACCCGGCGCCAAGCTATCTGATTTAGACAAGATGGTTGAAGCCAATATCATCAAGAATGGGGCGAAATCTTTGTACAAAGGATATCGGGGAAATCCCCCCACCCATCCCCCATTTCCCGGCACCATCTGCGCCTCGATCAACCATGAGATTTGCCACGGACTGCCAGATGATCGCATCTTAAGCGATGGCGACATTATCGGGATCGACATCGGCCTGTTGTTAGACGGCTACTGCGGTGATGCCTGCGTCACCTTCCCGGTCGGGACCATAGACGAAGAAACCCAAAACTTTTTGAAAATAGCTGAAGAATGCCTCTATGTAGGGATCGCCAATGCGCAAGTCGGGAACCGCCTCGGTGTCGTCGGAGACGCGATTGAAAAACATGCCAAGAAAAATAGGCTAAGCGTTGTTTACGAATGGGGCGGCCATGGCATCGGTAAAGATTTGCATGAACCGATTTCGGTGCCACATCATGGGCCGGCCAGTTATGGACCGATTCTTGAACCTGGCATGACGTTCACAATTGAACCGATGATTAACATGGGACGTGCAGCTTGTAAAATGATGCCGGATGGCTGGTCGGTAGAAACTCAAGACGGCTCTTTGTCTGCCCAATATGAACATACCATTGCGATTACGGAAAATGGGCCACGCATTTTAAGCACAAATAAAAATTAAA
>JAHDEB010000215.1:6710-10330 GCA_020629055.1 Chloroflexota bacterium | reverse complement strand
GATCGCTGGCAGCAGTGTGATGATTAGTGAAGGGTGGATTGAGGTAGGCTGATTTCAGTTTTGACGGTCAACCGATAGGTGGGGTTTCGGCTTTACTTTAATAGACTGCATATTTTTATCAGTTTGCTGCCAATTTAGATTCAAATTGCTACACTTGTGACCTGACTATGACTGACGAAACCCCACCACCTAAAGGCAAACGGAGCGGCCGTAAACGCAAACAACGACGTTCAACCAGCGAGCAGACTCAACCCAAAATCAATCCGGCCGTACCTGGTACAACCGGCGGCCGATACCGACCGATCCCTGAAAGTGAGTTGCCCCAAATCGACTTGGCGATTCGAGATGTTTTGGCAAATATCGGCCTCAGCGAAGCACCACAAATTGTCATCGACACCGTCACCGGCAATGGGGGAAGTTTAAGCGATGATGGCCGCGTCTTGTTTCCTGAAACATTAATCGATCGATTCTTGGCCGAATATAAACGGAATTGGACCCTGTACGGTCAAACGCCTCAGCACGATATGCAGATTAGCGGACAGCGGGTCTATTTGGGGACCGGTGGCGCAGCCCCCCAAGTGGTTGATCTAGAAACGGGCCACTATCGCGACTCGACTTTGCAAGATTTGTACGATGCCGCCCGCCTATGTGACACCCTAGACAACATCCATTTTTTCAGCCGTTCGCTGGTTGCCCGTGATATGCCCAATGATCTGCTGATGGATGTAAATACCGTCTATGCAGCGCTTTCGGGCACGACCAAGCATGTATTTACAAGTATTACGTTGCCCCAGCATGTGCCTCTTGTTGCAGAGATCTGTTACCTGATCGCAGGGTCAAAAGAGGCGTTTAAGGCGCGGCCGTTTATCTCATTAAATGTCAATCATGTCGTTCCACCTTTGCGCTTTCACGCAGAATCTTGTGAAGTGATGGCAGAGGCGGTTAAGCTGGGGATCCCCGTGCATAGCAATGTCTTTAGCCAAGTTGGGGCGTCTACACCGGTGACTTTGGCGGGAGCGATTGTGCAAAATACGGCCGAAAGTTTGGCCGGCATGATTTTCGCTTGGTTGATTAATCCAGATGCCCAGGTGATTATGGGGGTCCGGCCGATGATTACCGATTTGCGAACCGGCGGTTTTAGCGGCGGTAGCGGTGAACAGGCGCTGGTGATGGCCGCATCTGCCCAAATGGCCGCTTATTATGATCTGCCGAACTCATGTATTGCGGGGGCGACCGACAGCAAGTTGGCAGATGCCCAAAGCGGATATGAAAAAAGCCTAACGGTCACCTTGGCGGCTCAGGCAGGGTCCAACCTTGTGACCCAAGCGTGCGGGATGCATGCGGGGCTGATGGGGGTCGCTTTTGAAAGCTATGTCATCGATAACGATATGTTGGGCGGGGTGATCCGTTCGCTGAGCCCGTTTGAAGTGAATGAAACGACGTTGGCGACTGAAATGATTAGTGAGATCGTACGTGGAGAAGGGCACTTTTTGGGCCATGCTGAAACGTACAAGCGGATGTCGAGCGATTTTTTGTATCCTGAAATAGCGGACCGCAAAAGCCCGGCCGAGTGGGAAGAGTCTGGGTCACGCGATATTCGTGAGGTGGCTAAAGAGAAAGCTCGCTCGATTCTGGCGACCCACTATCCTCGCCATATTTCGGCCGAGATAGACGGGCAGCTGCGTGAAAAATTTGATATTAGACTGCCAAACGACAAAATGGTGAATGTATGAAAATAATGGTGTTCGGAACAGGCTCGATGGGGTCGATTTATGCAGCTTTGATGGCATCATCAGGCAATGAAATTTGGGCCGTGGACCAATGGCAAGACCATGTGAATGCGATTAACACAAGGGGCCTTCGGGTTGAAGGGGCCAGCGGCGACCGCACGGTCAAAACGATAAAAGCGACAACCAACGTTGAGGATGCAGGGCCGTGTGATCTGTACATCATCGCGACCAAAGCGTCTGGCGTGCGTCCCGCGGCCGAGGCTGTCTCAAAATCAATGCGGCCGGATTCGCTTGTGCTTACCATTCAGAATGGCTTGGGGGCTGGTGACCGGATCGCTGAATTTATGCCGACCGAGAACGTGCTGTTGGGGGTTGCGGCCGGATTTGGTGCTTCGATGCGAGGGCCAGGACATGCGCATCACAACGACATGAACTTGATCCGCTTAGGCGAGATGAATGGTGGCATGACCGACCGTTTACAGATGCTGACTCAGCTGTGGCAGGATGCCGGTTTTAATGCAAAATCGTTTGAAGATATCAATCAGCTGATTTGGGAAAAATACTTGTGTAACATCGCCACGGCCGGTCCGTGTACCGTCTTCGACTGTACCTTGGGTGAGTTACAGGCGAACCCTGTTTGGTGGAAGATCGCTTTAGGTTGCACAACAGAAGCTTTTGAGCTGGGATTGGCGCAAAAAATCAACTTTTCATTCGATGACCCCATCCCATGGGTAACCGATTTTGTCGAGAGGATGCCCGATGCTCGGCCGTCGATGTTGCTCGATCACCACAACCAGCGCCGTTCGGAGATCGATGCAATTAACGGGATGGCGGCCGAGTTAGGCGAGCGGCTGGGGATTGCGACACCGTACAACGATGTCGTAAGTGCGATTGTGCGCCGGAAAGAAGAGGCATTTTAAACGCATGTCTTGTAGGGGCATGGATGGACGAATGGCGAGCGGTGCAGAGAAACACAAAAGGCTTCGTCCAACCTGCCCCGCAATAGTAAGAAGATCAGTTTGAGCGGCAGATTTTAAATGTCACGGGGTGGGTTGGAGATAGGCACGTTTTGCAATTTTTAGATTTTACATGTCTCCATCCGCGCCCCTACGATTGAAACAATGGATGACCAAAAGTACCCAAGACGCAAAAACTCCCTTCGCAAGCCGGGCTGGGATTACCGAAACGGCGGCTGCTACTTTATTACATTTTGTACCTACAAACGGATTTGTTATTTTGAACTTGGCAACAAAGAGGTTCATCAGATCATTGAGAAGATAGTGGCTCGCCTGCCGTTTTTTAGAGGGTCTTGGAACATTGAGGTTGTTGACTGGGTATTAATGCCAAATCATATCCATCTGTTGGTTTACTTGGATGCGGGGTATGATCACGAATCAGTTTCTCAGCCTAATAATGCGCATCTGTCAATTGGGGCGATTATTGGTACCTTGAAAAGACGAATTTCAAAAGAAATCAAACCTCATCTGCCAGCAGGCATCGAGAATATCTGGCAGCGAGGATATTATGATCGTATTGTGCGGAACGAAACAGAATTTAACGCGATTCAAGCCTATATTCAGCAGAATCCGGCGCGCTGGATGGAAGATAGAAATAATATTGATGGACTTGTTGAACGCATGGAGTATCACCGGTAGGGGGACGGATGGACGAATGGCGAGCGAGGCAGAGAAACACAAATGGCATCGTCCAACCTGCCCCGTGATAGGAAGAGAGATGGTTTAAAAGGTAGATTTTTTAATTCCGTGGGGCGGGTTGGAGACAGGTATGTTTAGTAAGTGTTAGGCTTTTCATGTCTCCATCCGCGCCCCTACGAGTGAATAGATAGATATTATGAAAATAGCCAGTTTTAGAGACAAAGACAGTATTCAT
>JAHDEB010000215.1:0-6610 GCA_020629055.1 Chloroflexota bacterium | reverse complement strand
TGAATAGATAGATATTATGAAAATAGCCAGTTTTAGAGACAAAGACAGTATTCATTATGGCGTTGTAGATGGTTCGAAAATTTCGATTCCGACTGAGGCGTTCCGCCAACAGCACTCAACCCTGCGGGATGTGATCGCGGCCGACGCACTGTCCCAACTTGAAGCCGATTGTGCCCAATCGGGTAAAACAATTTCGTTTAGCGAAGTCCAGCTTCTGCCCCCCATTACCAATCCAGGAAGAATGATCTGCGTCGGGGTGAACTATCCCAAGCGGTACCCTGTCGCAGACGAAAACGGCGATTTCCCATTTATGGATGCGCCTGAAAATATTATTCTGTTTGCCAAACTTGATGGGACACTGGTGGGGCATGAGGAGCCGCTGGAGCTTCCGTTGGGTCCGGCCGCAGACACCTTTGATTACGAGGGTGAAATTACACTGATTATCGGTAAAGGCGGTCGGCACATCGCGGCCGCAGACGCCTTCGATCACGTTGCTGGCTATACCATCATGAACGATGGCTCGGTACGGGGTTGGCAAAAGCACAGCGTGCATGCGGGCAAGAACTTCGCTAATTCGGGCGGATGTGGCCCGTGGATGGTAACGGCTGACGAGATCGATGATCCGTTCGGGATGACGCTAAAAACATGGCTAAACGGCGAGCTGGTGCAAGATACAACCGCGGCCGAGATGGTGTTTTCAATCCCAGAGCTCATTGCGTATATTTCGCACACGATAGACCTGCGGCCGGGAGACCTCATCGCTACAGGGTCGCCTGAAGGGTCGGGCGGCAGTCGCAAACCGCAGCGGTTTTTACGTTCGGGAGATGTTCTTGAAATCGCTGTTTCCGATGTGGGCGTCCTAAAAAACCGAGTGGGTTGATTGACAGGTTTGACCAAAAGGCTGACCTTTTTGACTGAATGACTTGCCCTTTAAATTTAGACTTGTCGATTTTCTAAAACCGAATAGCCTCGCGATGTTGAGTAAACTCAGGAATTTGGAGCTGCATGATACGAGGATTAAGAAATGCAAAACGTTAAACTAGCCTGCCATACGATTACTTTTGGGGAAAATCAGAAAGACGATCTTGATGCCGTATTTGCTGCGATCGCCGCCGCCGGTTACAGCGGACTCGAGATCGGGATTCGTCACATCCAAGAGATCGCCCCGGCCGAATTGCGGGCCCTGTTGGACCAACACGGCCTCCATATGGTGGCGACCCATATCGGCGGGAACTTGATCGATCGTGATCAAGCTGACCGAGAAAGCGAAATTCTAGACGAGATCTTAGAAATTCTGAAGCATACCGGTTCCAAATATTTGATGTATTCCGGGTTAAAAGATGCCGATTCTGATTTGGTCGCGGCCGAAATCGACAGGATTAATCGGGCTGCGGTTCAATGTTTGCAGCATGGGGTGCAGCTGCTTTATCACAATCACAATTGGGAATTTTTTGGTGATCACTCCCCAAACACATGGGAAACTTTAATCGCCAACGCTGCTCCAGAAGTTAAATTATGCCCAGATCTCGGTTGGTTGCATAAAGCTGGGGTCGATCTGGTCGATTTTCTACAAACGTACCAAGATCGAATCGGCGTCATTCACTACAAAGATTTTGCGTCATTGGATCAAGATTTGAGGGATACCGTCGTTCTTGGGGATGGAATCGTCCCGCTTGGACCGGCCGCAAAGTGGATCCGCGAAAATATGCCAGATGTTTGGGTAATCTCCGAACAAGATTTTGCTGATATTCCACCGGCCGAAGCGATTTTAGCCAATGCTGCATTCTTTAAGGGGGAATGAAATGATGTATAAAGTTGCGATCATCGGGTGTGGAGATATGGGTGGGCAACATACCAATGCTTGGCTCTTGCGTGACGATGCCAAGATTGTCGCCGTTTACGATCCTGATCAAGAACGCTGCCAGGCTTTGGCGGCTAAGGCAGGGGCGGCCGCTTGTACCGACATGACCGAGGCGATTGTTACTTCAGGGGCGGATATTGTTGATGTCTGTACTCCGGCCTGCTTTCATGCGGATATTAGCTGCATGGCGATGGAAAACGGCTGTCACGTGTTATGTGAAAAAGCGATTGCGTTAACACTTGAAGATGCGGATCGGATGATAACGACGGCCGACAAACATAACCGGAAGCTTGTTATTTCATATCAATACCGTGGTTTTCCCAAATACTTGAAATATCGTGAAATATTTGAGTCTGGCCGATTTGGTGGACCTATTTTCGGCCGCTTCGTCGATTTGCGCGAAGTACGCCCAAAAACCGCCATGCACCGCATCTCTGCCAATGGGGGGCCGATTATCGATATGGGGGGACATTTCTTTGATGGGATGAGCTTTATTACCGGTGAACTGCCTCAGCGTGTTTATGCGCGTGGTCATGTTTATGGGGCAGGTACAAAACGGCTGGCTGGCATTCCTGACTTGGCCCTTGACGCGGCCGAAATTATCGTCGATTACAGCGGTGGCCATGTTTTGTCTGTCTTTATCAATTGGGGAATGCCTGAAGGGTATTCGGTCGTGACCCAGGAAGAGATCACCGGCCCAGCGGGGATTGTCCGATTGTCTGGCAATCAGGTCGATGCCATTTTCACCGATCAATCAGAATCCTATCCGCTCCCAGCATCCCCCGTGGGCCCCACGGTTCGTATCGCCGATCTGATTCAGGCGATTGAGAATGACACGATGCCAGAAGTTTCAGGCGCTATCGGTAAACGTGCTTTAAACGTCTGCTTGGGTGCTATTGAATCGATTAAAACCGGAAAAGCCATAGATCTTTAAATCGATTGAACGTCTGCAAAATATTACCTCTCACATTTTAGTTAGTGTGTTAGGAATTTCAGATTAGTGAGAAAGTCAACGGGTAAAGAGGGGACAATGGTCATATTTATAGTAGAAACGTAATAGGCTAAATTGGTGATGTTGAAACTTATAAAACTCATCAAGAAGTATCTTTAGATAAAGAATACTGGCAGACGTGAAGTTTGCTGGGCCATATCACCTCCACCTCTTTTGATGCCTTGACTTGTGATCTAGTGATCAAAAAAGCGCTTCTTAATCACCCCCCTCAATTTCGCCCTTCATTTAGTAATAAAGTTCTGCTCTACGGACTTTTGTTTACGTTGCTGCCTATTCTTGTTGCTGGGATTTTGATAATCCGGAATGAGAGAATTCGCCTGCTTGACGAAACGAAGAGGGAGCTCAATCTCATCACCCAAGCCATGACGCTTGAGATTTTAACTGATATCGATGAATTGCAGCATGATGCGTCCCTTATAGCGAAACTGCCCGATGTGCAGTCAGACGATGAGGACGCTAAACAGAAATTTTTAAACACCCATCTAACCCACCACCAACGGTATGGTCAATTGGCCATTATCGATCTGGATGGCCAAATTCAGATCACCGCCAAAAGCCAAGAGCCGATCAATATCATGCATATCGAATCTTATCGAAAAGCGGCGAATGGTGAGCAAGCATGGGTGATAGCCCCTGCCTTGTTTAAAGACATTTTGGTCTTACACATGCATACGCCCATTTATGCCGATACCGATGGTGATGGAGAAAGGAAGCAGGTGAGTGTTTTGGGAAGCCCAACACCATTGGGGAATTTTTCTGGGATATTGAACACCTATAGCCGCAATATGCCTGGCTCGACCTTTATCTTAGGTGACGATAATCGGATTTTAATTCATGAAGATCCTGATTTACGGGAGAGCCGGCCGGACTACAATCAGGTTATCGATACAGCCGAAATTGAGAATGCGCCGGCCGCATTTGATATTGGCGAGGGTGTCACCACGAGAAACCTCATCTACGAAAAAAATGGTGAGTTTTTTATCGCGTCTTTTAATACGGTAGAGTCATTGGGGTGGACTATCGTTGCACAAAAACGACTTTCTGTGGTTCTGCACCCTTTGAAAAAAACCCAAGCAATCGGATTGATTAGCCTGAGTCTTTTAACGATATTAAGCATATTGGCGGCTCTGTACGTGCGGAAATGGGTAGCTAAGCCGATTGAAAATTTATCGAGTGTCGCTTCACAATTAGAATTGGGCCATTACAATGGCCAGTTGCCTGAAGATAAAAATCAGATTACCGAGATCTCTCGCTTGATTCAATCTTTTTCTAGAATGCGAGCGGCGATTACCGACCGGGAAAAGCAGTTACAAAATTTTTCAGCATCGCTCGAAACGCAGGTAGCCGAACGAACAGCTGAGCTTCAAATGATGAATTCAGATCTTGCTACTGAGATTCAAGAGCATAAGAAGACCGCAGCTGATTTAGAGATTTCGCGAGACGAAGCCCAAGCTGCGAATAAAGCGAAAGATATGTTTTTGGCTCGGATGAGCCATGAACTACGCACGCCGCTCAATGCGATCATCGGCTATTCTGAGTTAATTGAAGAATCTGTAGACGCGGATAATAATCCAAGCAAGGAATCGGTTGGTGATGCGGTTTCTATTCAAAGGGCTGGCCGTCACTTGCTAGAGATTATCAACAACGTGCTGAATTACTCTAAGATTCAAGCTGGTCGATTGAGCATTGTAAACGAAGGGTTTGACCTAGATCGGTTGGTTGCTAGCGCGCTACTCGCGGTCAAACCGATGGCAGAAAAGAATCACAACACGATCACTGTCACAAAGTCGAAATATTCCGGTTTGATTTTCTCGGACGAGCTTAAATTAAGACAAATTTTAATTAACCTTTTGAGTAATGCGGCAAAATTTACGCAAGACGGAAAGATCGATGTCCAAATTACCATTCAGCCATTTGCGGAAATCAATGATGGGAGACAATCGGCCTGTCTCATTATGCAGATTTCTGACACAGGCATTGGCATCCCCGAGTCAGCTTGGCACAAGCTTTTTAAGCCATTTTCTCAAGTCGATGAGTCTTACAACCGTCAAAGCGAAGGGACCGGTCTAGGGCTTGTTTTAACTAAAAGTTTTACGGAACTACTTGATGGGTCTATTTCTTTGAAGAGCGAATATGGCTCTGGTACTCAGTTTGTTGTCAAGATCCCGGTTGAATTAGAAGAAGTTTTGATCGAGCGTATGCCTACCCCGGCCGTTTTTTAGCCTATTGCAACTGTAGTCACTTAAGGGGAGCACGAATATCCCAGGGTTATTCCAAAGTCGTTAATTCATCCTGCACCGAGGGTTGCAAACCCTCGGTTAAAATAAGAAACCTGATGAATCAGGTTAATTTGGTGCATTTAGCCCGATTGATCGGGCTTTTTATTGTAATTGTAGGATTTATCCTACTGGGCAAAGCTGACTTTGGAAAAACCCTGACGAATATCCGCTTAAGCTTTTCTCCTCTGAAATAACAGCTAAAATTGCGAAAGCTCATTTGCTTGTCCTTTATATCCAACGGAGAAAAGCTGGTGCTCCAACCCAAATTCACCATACCAGCCGATCTTCTGCTGGAGCGTACAAAACTATATCGATTTTTGATAAAAATTATTTTGGCGCGAATCCTAGACAGGGAGATTAAATTATTTTCATTATTTGTATGTAGAGATGCTGGGGGTTGATTAGGCATTGGAGACTGTCTTTACTGTTTTTAAGGAGATAGATGATGAAAAACGATCTTACTTGGATTCCGGCGGTTGATGTGGCCCCATTGTATTTAACAGACCCGGACCGCATTGCGGCCGTTGATCAGGCGATTGGACTTGCTTGTGAAACAGCCGGTGCTTTTATCGCCAAAGGTATTCCCCAGCCGGTTTTGCCGGATGCCCAACAAACTAAAAAGCTTTTAGCATTTTATAATTTGCCCCAGCAACAGAGAGACAGCGTGGGTACCCGGCGGGTCAATTCAGCCAGTCAGCATGATTATCGGGGCTATTCAGCCCGCGAATCAAATGGATGGACTCAGAACGAAATTTATGATATCGGCCCTGAATATCAAGTGACGGTGCCTGACTTGCCAAAAGCAACCCAGCTGGTTGAGACAAATCAGTGGCCACAAGATGAGCCAGAAGCCGGTTGGAAAGAGGCGATGGAAAATTATTACACCCATATGCACGATTTCAGCAAACGGCTCATCTCTTCGATGATTCGCTATTTAGGAGCCAATGAGTCGGCTGGCGCTGCCCGATTCGAGAAGAGTAACTCGACTTTGCGCTTGCTGAACTACCCACCAATGCCTGAAGGGGTTGATTTAGATGACAATCCTGACTTAATTCGTGAGTTTGATGGTGAAAAGATGCGCATTATGGCGGTTGAACATTGTGATCAATGTTGTTTAACATTGCTGTGGCAGAGTGATGTGGGCGGGTTGCAAATGCAATCGCCACAGGGTGAATGGCAAGCGATTCCACCGATCAAAGATGGCATTTCGGTTCACTTGGGGATGGCGATGGGGCCGATGACCGACCGTGTGTTTTCCGCGACGCCCCATCGCGTTCTGGGCAAAGGGAACGGGCGTCAGTCGATCGGCTTTTTTCTTGAGCCCCATCTACATGCCAGCACGAAACCGTTCTCAAAAGAAGCGGTTGAAGCCCCTGTTACCGCTGAAGAAACCTATGCGGCGGCGCTGTTGCGGACGTTCGCAGAGCGTGAGGCGCGGGCCAAAGCGAAACAGTAAGA
>JAHDEB010000214.1 GCA_020629055.1 Chloroflexota bacterium | reverse complement strand
TTATCGATCGTTTGGCGCAAGGGTTACGGGATGCCGCTGGGAAGTTGAAACTGCGTTAATCAGCGCCAGGTCAAGGTTAGCTTCGCGTCTGAGGTCACAAATTTAAAGCGGTCCCCTCTGTAGAGATCTTTCCCATACTCAACCGGCCGGCCGTGTTCATCGAAAGACAGACGCCGTTCTAACATCAGTGGGGCGCCTTGATTAATTTTGAGCAGTTCTGCTTCGAACGTCGTGGCGATCACAGGCTCTAGACTTTGCTCCGCGCGCACCACTTTGACACCGTAAGCCAAATCCATAATCGCGTAGCCGGACAAATTTTCATGGTCGTGGTCGTCAAACTGGGGAAACATGTCGGCCGAAACAAAGAACTGTTCCAGCACAACCGGCTCCTCGTTCGCAAGGCGCACCCGGTAAATATGGTAGACGGGGGATGAGACAGGAATCATCAGTACATTGGCCAGCGAGTTATCAGCCGGAACAATTTCAAAAGATACTTTCTCAGCCCCCGCCGTCATCCCTAAATTTCGAATACCGAGTGTAAATGGAAAAAGCTCCCCAGCTTTGCGCTCGATGCGGGGGGTGGTCACAAATGTACCTCCGCCGTGTCGCCGATCAATCAACCCCCGCTCGACCAACACATTAAACGCACGGCGCACCGTTAGCCGGTTCACCCCCAGCTCTTGGCTCATTTCTCGCTCCGATTGGATCCGGTCGCCTGACTGGAGTTCGCCAGAAACGATCTGCCCTTCGATATCGTCCGCGATTTGTTGGTAAATGGCTTTGCCGTCTGTGGTCATCATTGTCCTCGGCCGTATTTCATTAGGCGCAGATAATCGTCATGCACCTGCAAAATCGTCTTTTCTAATTCAGCCAACGGCCCTGGCTCGTAGTAGCGCGAATTCACCCCAGCCTGATTATTGACAACGATTTCTTCGTCCTGCTCCATCGTCACTTCATCGATCCAAGTAATTCCCTTGGTGTCATAATCAATCCCCTCAACCGCATCTTCATGCACCAGCCATGTTTGCGACATTTCGGTGAGCAGGGGAGAGATCGGGGTAATGCGGAAAATGACCGTAGAGGTGCAGCTGGTATATAAAAAGACGGACGGCATAATGCCCCAATCGACCTGCCCTTTGTCATCGGCCGCGTATCTGCCTAACAGCTTCGTTGCGGCGGTGGCGCTGCCCCCCTCAAGTTTTTCATAAGCCCCTTCTAGGTCATGATTGATCAGCATGCGCTCGGCATAGTGGGCTTGGGCACGATAATTTTGTGCATCTGGCAGCCCCCATCCCCACTGTTCAGAGCCTGTTTTATGTCCCAAGCTTTCCGCTTCTCTTTGCCACTCTGCATTGTGCTCGGCAAAGGTTTGACGCCCCTTTGGGGTGCCGTGGGCATCGCGCAGCGTGTGTAGCTGCACTTTGCATAGCTCTGGATGTGAAACGATACAGTGATAGCATTCAAAATAGTTTTCAACAGCGATTTTCCAATTGACTTTAGAGCTGTATGTTTGATGATCGATTATTTTTGTATGGCGCAATTCGGCCCGTTCAATCCACGGCCGTAAATTGTCGGTAATCTCATCAAAATCAGGCACATGCTCAGCATCGGCCGGAGCTAAGTTGATAAAAATCATCCCTTCAAAAAGGCGCACTTGGCATGAGCGCAAGCTGTGTTGGCTTGGGTCAAAATCGGCCGGCATGGCGCGGGCGGCCGATAGGGTGCCGTCGATATGATAAGACCAGGCATGGTAGGGGCAGGTCAGCCGCTTCGTACTTCCGGCCTCTTCTAAACAAACGCGTGACCCTCGATGCCGACAGACATTGAAATGGGCATAGACGGTATCCCCCTCATCACGAATGACGATGATTTGCTCTCCAGCGATATTAAATAGAAAATAATCGCCTTTATTGGGAATTCGGTTAATATGATCAACATATTGCCACTGTCGAGAAAAAATCTGTTTAAACTCTTCTTCAAAAACGGCCGGATGAGTATAAAACGGCCGATCAAGAGCGTAACCGTCTCGATGATTTTTTAAAAGCGTACCGATATCAAAATGGCTGTTGGCAACGTTAAAATTAGTCACAATATTCTCCAAAGGTTTTTACAATCACTATTATCTGTCAAATAGAAAGCTGCCTCAAGTCTACCCAAGTCTAATTTACCTGTCAAGTGACAGGTTGGCAAGTTACAGTCTTTTTTACAATGCAACACAAAACAATTACCCGCAAAGATGCCATTCTAGATTCCGCTCGCCTTATTCTTATTGAGGAAGGGCATTATCGACTTACCATGCGCCACTTGGCTGACAAAGTTGGTATGAAACTCGCCTCGCTTCAGTATCATTTCCCGACAAAGGCGGTATTAATCAGCGCCCTGATGACTCAATCGATTGAAGCGTATCATTCAATGGTTCGTGATCTTGTGCGATCGATCGGCTCTAAAAAAGATGAGGGTAGCATCGGCCGCCTATTTGCCATCTATCGTGATGAGCAAGCGAGCGGCGTTTTTGAACAACTTTGGGCGCTGAGTGTTCAAGATCCGGACCTAAAGAAACAATATGAAAGGTTTTATGTCTATTTTTGGGAGCTGATTGGTCAAGAGGTCGCGATAATTAGCCCTGAAGCCAGTGAAACCGATTGTAGAACAAGAGCGGCGATGATTATCGCTTTGCTTGATGGGTTAGAAACGTTTGTAAGCGCTGATCAACTTGAAAAGAACTTGCCCGATAATCTTCAAAATGAGGTTGTGGCGTTGATCATTAAAATCGCAAAAGGGGAATAACAGTAGGGGGTGTCTAGTACAAAGGGGCATAAATAGCTGGCATATTGAAATGTGGTTCACCCCTTTGTATGGGATACCATGCGCCACTTTAACCAATCAGTACCTTACGCCGCATGGTACTAGTTGGCTGCAAGGTCGCCGATGAATTCTAAATCATCAGGTTACCGCTGATTCGGCGCACGGGGGTGTCACTCTCGGCCGCTACTGTACTGATCACCAATACGCTAATGTCGTCACGCGGTCGGCCGGAATCTTGAGCGATCGCCCCTTCTACCAGTTTGTCTGCGATGGTTTGAGGGTTGGTCTGGCTATTTTCAACAATCTTTTGCATCAGGGTCAGGTAGTCAAACTCCCCTTTGCCGCTTAGCTTGCCCGCATGGCGCAACCCGTCTGTAAAAGTCACCACGATTAACCCTGGCTCTAGCGGCATTTCGGTGATCGATGGTTTGGTACGGCGGCCGGTCCCAATCGATTTAGAAGGTTCATCCAGCAAGCTCATCCCTTTTTGGGGGTGAAAAACGATGACGGGGGAATCGTTGTTGCGTGAAATAACAATCGTTTTTGATTCCGTATCGACCGAGACGATATTCAGCGTGGCGGTGACTTTGCCCGCCCGATAGGTGAACAGATAGTCATGGGCCGCTCGTGCGGCCGCCCCGTCCCGAATCCCTTCGCCCAACAGTTGAATCGCTTTGCGAGCCACCAAATTGCTGACCGCTTTGGCGCTTTTCCCGCTCCGCTGGCCGTCGACCAGCACAAACGACAGGCCGCCGTGCGGCCGTTCCACCATCTCGAAGGTGTCTCCGCTTTCACTCACGGCATATTTTTTAGTTTTCGCCATGCCAAATTGAACTTCCATATCGTCTGATTATCCCCACGGCGGGGCAGGATGCAATTGAAATCGTCAGATTAATCGGGTTGCGACTTACAGTTATCCTCGTTATATTTTAGCCAAACGACCCCGCTAACTCCCCGTTGAACCCTAACCCAACCGCCTACCAAATAAATGGCCCCAAAATGATCATGAACTCTAAGAAAACTGTTTTACCGTTGTTTGTCCTTTTTGTTTTCGCACTGTCTGCAGGATGCGCGTCTCAATCTGTTGAAGTCGAAGTGACCCGAGAAGTTGAGGTTGAAACGTTTGTAGAAGTCGAAGTAACTAGGGAAGTCGTTGTTGAGGTCGAAGTCCCCCAAGTTGTGATTGTGACCCCGGTGTCAATCGATAACGAAATAGAGTCGCCTAGAGAGGCAACGGACGAAACGGCGGCCGACACAACCAGTGACCCCGCACCTGTTGTCGAGGCGGTACCGGCCGACCAACCTTCCACATTGCGGCTGGCGCATGAGTTAATCTGGGCCGGTGCTGAACTGCTAGACCCTTACGCAGCAACCCGCTTTGCCGAATATTCGCTGTTGGCACACGAGCGCCTTGTCAAACTCGATGGTGCTGGCAATATCGCCCCAGTGCTTGCAACCGGCTGGGAATCCAACGGTGATGGAACCGTCTGGACCTTTGCTTTGCGAGATGATGTGGTTTTCCACAATGGGCAGCCGATGCGCCCGGCCGATGTCGCCTACTCGCTAGAGCGAATGATCGACCCGACAATCGGTTCGACTTTGCAACCGGTCTTGCAACAGATGGCATCGATTACGGTGGATGGCAACAATCAAATTGTGATCGGGCTCAGCGCCCCGAATGTCGAATTCCCCATGCTGCTGACCGATCCGCGAGCGGTGATCTTACAGGCGGATGATGGGGGTGCACCGGCCGCAGATGAGATCGGGACCGGCCCGTTTGCGCTCGAGTCCTTAAACATCGAGGGCATCACACAATTGTCAGCGCACGTAAACTATTGGGGCGGCCGGCCGGGGGTGGATCAGGTCGAGCTTATCGCAATACCGGACAGCGCCACCCGTATCGATGCGATGTTGGCGGAGCAGATTGATATTTTAGACCGGATAACGAACGAGCAGAAGACACAGTTTGCGAATGCCAATGAATTTGGCTTGCAGAGCATCCCGACCGGAGATTGGCGCGGTTTTGCGATGCGCACCGATACGGCACCGTTTGATAATGCGGCCGTGCGCCAAGCGATCCGGCTGGCGGCTGACCGGCAAGGGTTGGTTGATGCGGTCTTAGGTGGGGCCGGAACGGTCGCCTGTGACAATCCGGTGTGGAGCGGTGATCGATACCATAAACCGATTGAATGTGGGCAAGATTTGGAACAGGCCAAGGCTTTGCTGGCGACGGCCGGGTATCCAAACGGCATTGACCTGACGATACGAACCAGCCCGCTAGACCCGTATTGGCCCGCGCTGCTGGCAGCCTATCAACAGCAGGCAACCCCGGCCGGTATCCGACTAAACATCATTGAAGAGCCAGCTGAGACGTTTTGGACCAACACATGGTTGATTGAGCCATTTATCACCACCAGTTGGAACGAACGGCCAGCACCCCTCATCCTAAATGAAGCCTGGCGCAGCGGAGCCCCATGGAACGAAACCTATTGGAATAACGCGGATTTTGATGCGCTGCTAGACCAAGCGGCGGCCGAACCGGATTTGTCGTTGCGGCGCGGTTTTTACTGGCAGGCACAGCAAACGCTGTGGGACTCTGGTGGGGCGTTTATTCCGTTTCATCTTAATCAGACCCGTGTGATTAGCACCTGCATCGCCGGGGTGCAGCCGATTTCGGCCGAGCATATCGACTTCGCAAAAATCGTCAAAACACCCAACTGCAATTAGCCTGTACCGCACTGATCATGATGGATTAAGGTCCTAAAAAGGGTGTGCAATTCTCTGATATATTACTGGTATATCTAATTTGACTGATATACAATTGCCCGCAAATAGCTTGCAAGAAAATTAAAAAAATCCATAAGACTGCCCACAATCAATCTGAACAAGCCTTTAAAGCGGCACGATTCATTGTGGCAATGTAGAGAGGTATTCATGAGCGCCGAGCTTCCCAAAGCAAAGGTGGCCGTTATCGGAGCAGGTATTGTCGGTAACAGCCTTGTTTATTATTTAGCGGAAAAAGGATGGCGTGACATCGTCCTGATCGACAAAGGGCCATTGCCAAACCCTGGTGGTTCAACGGGCCACGCGTCGAACTTTATTTTCCCGGTTGACCACTCGAAAGAGATGACCCATTTGACGCGAGACAGTATCAACACCTACACGGAAATGGGTGTGTACAACAAGTCAGGCGGCATCGAATTGGCGCGTACTGAAGCGCGTTTGCAAGAAATTCAACGCCGGATTACCTCTGCCAAATCATGGGGTGAAGAAGGGTGGTTCGTCTCCCCAGAAGAGATCAAAGAGATGGTTCCTTGGGTGAACACCGATGATATTTTGGGTGGATTTTATGCCCCAGATGCCGGTGTGTGTGACCCACTGCGGGCGGGCACCATTATGCGGGAGCGGGCTCAAGAGCTTGATGCACTCACGATTATGGCCAACACCGAAGTGCAAGACATCATCGTTGAAGATGGGGTTGTAAAAGGTCTGCAGTTAGACAAAGGGTATTTAGAAGCGGAATATGTGCTCATTGCGACCGGCTGCTGGAGCGAGCTTTTGGCCGATATGGCTGGGGTTCACATCCCATTGGCACCGATTGTGCATCAGTTCATGACAGTTGGCCCTGTGCCCCAGTTCGAAGCCACAACGGGTGAGATTAACTTCCCATTGGTGCGGGACGTCGATGCCAACATGTATGAACGTCAAAACGGCTCTGACATGGAAATCGGCAGCTATTGCCACAAAACGATTATCCATCCGGCAAAAGATATCCCATCTAATGAAGAAGCGACGATGACCCCGACAGAGTTGCCGTTTACGGAAGATGATTTTGATGAAAGCCTTGAAATCGCGATGGGGCTTGTCGGTGAAATTCTTGAAACTGAAGGTGTGGGTGTGCGCCATGCGATTAATGGATTGATGTCGCTGACCCCAGACGGCGGTCCGATTATCGGTGAAACGCCAGAGGTTAAAAACCTATGGTCTGTTGCCGCGATTTGGATCAAGGAAGCGCCAGGTTTCGGCCGGATGGTGGCTGAACTGATGACAGATGGGGTTTCTGAAGTTGATATTACCGCGTCTGACGTGGCGCGCTTTTATGAGCACAACCGGAGCAAGCACCATGTTGAAGCTCGGGTCTACGAAACGTTTAACAAAATGTACAGCATCGTGCATCCGGCCGAGCAATACGCCAGCTCACGCATGATTCGCCTCAGTCCGTTTTACCCTCGCGAAGAAGCGTTAGGGGCGTTCTTTTATGAAACGGCCGGTTGGGAACGGCCACACTGGTACGAAGCCAATAAAAATCTGCTTGAAAAATATGGGGATGCGACGATGCCACGCACGGCTGAGTGGGACGGCCGCTGGTGGTCACCCATCATCAATGCGGAGCATTTGCACATGCGTGAAAACGTCGGCATGGTTGACCTAACCGCCTTCTCGATTTTCGACGTCACTGGCCCTGGCGCGGCCGACTATATGCAAAAGATGGCGGTTAACCAGATGAAGGTCAAAGTCGGCCGATCTGTCTATACCCCGATCTTGAACGCGCACGGCGGATTCAAAGCCGACTTAACCGTGTTGCGCAAAGGGAAAAACCACTACCAAGTTGTGACCGGTGGTGGCAACGGCAACGTCGATAAAAAATGGTTCAAAGATCACCTGCCCGAAGATGGCAGCGTGACCTTCCACGATGTGACTTCTGCCCTGTGTACCGTCGGCTTGTGGGGACCCAAAGCGCGCAATGTGCTAGAAAAAGTCGCCAACATCGACGTCTCTAACGAAGCGTTCCCTTATGGTGCGGTCAAAACCTTCATGATCAATCAGATCGAAGTGACCGCTTTCCGCATTTCATATGTCGGTGAACTAGGTTGGGAGATTTACACCAAAATGGAACAGGGGCTGGCTCTGTGGGACATTTTATGGAAAGCGGGTGAAGATCAGGACGTTATCGCAGTCGGCAACGGTGTTTACGGCACCACGGCCCGTATCGAAAAAGGGTACCGTGCCTTTGGCATGGAACTAGAATCTGATTACGATCCAATTGAATGTGGTTTGGCTCGGCCGAAAGTCAAATCGGCCGACTTCATCGGGAAAGAGGCGTATGTGAAAGCGCATGGCAGCACGCCGGCCGCTACTCTGTGCACCCTATCGGTCGATGACCCGACCGAAGCCACCGGCGAAGCTCGCTACATGTTGGGCAACGAACCGATCTTGACCCTAGACGGTGAAGCGATCATCGATGCCAAAGGACGCCGTTCGTACGCGACCAGCGCAGGCAATGGACCATCGGTTGGCAAGCATCTGTTGATGGCCTATTTGCCACCGGCCCATGCGAAAGTGGGTGAAAAACTGAAGGTCCAATATTTGGGCGGACAGTACACGGTAACGGTTGAAGTTGCTGGCAGCACTCCGTTGTTTGACCCAACTGACAGTCGCATGAAGTCTTAATTCAAGTAATTAGTGGCTAGTGACTCGTGTTTAGTGGTGTATTCTGCCCACTAGTCACCAATCACTAACCACTGTCCACTAACTATGAATATCTTAGTATGTATTAAACGCGTTCCCATGACGGGGTCACGCATTCGGCTGACAGAAGACGAGCAGATGATCGACACGAAAAATCTGCGCTTCTGGATGAGCCCGCACGAAGAGTGCGCCCTTGAAGAGGCGGTTCGCATCGCCAAAGCCCGTACCGATGCGGGGGAAGAGTGCATCACCAAAGTTTTGACATTGGGGCCAGCTGACGCGGCCGACCAGCTAAAACATGGTATGGCGATGGGGATCCAAGATGGGATCTTGATCGAAACCGATGGCAGCGACTGGGATCCGATGGCGACGAGCAAAGCGCTAGTCGAAGCGATTGAGGCTGAGAAAGCGGCCGGTGTCGAATACGACCTGATCCTGTTCGGGAATGAATCGGCCGACTCTGGCGGATTCCAAGTCGGTATGCGGGTGGCCCATAAGTTGGGCATGCCGGCCGTAACCGGCATTAAAGATCTTGAGTTTGCTGACGGCAAAGCGATTGCTAAACGGGAAACGACCGCTGGCTTCGATATCTACGAAGTGCCGCTTCCGGCGATTGTGGCTGTCAAAGAAGGGCTCAACCTGCCTCGCTATCCGTCTGTACCGGGTCGCCTAAAAGCGAAACGGAAAAAGATCCCGACGATGACGCTTGAGAATCGGCCGGGTGGCCCAGACAAAGTCCGCCTCAAGAATCCACCGGCAACTGAAATCCAAACAGAAATGTTGGGCGAAGGTGCCGCTGCGGCGTCGCGCATTGTCGATATTCTAGAGGAATTAGGGGCGATTTAGGATCAGTTTGTTAGTTTGGTGGTTGGATGGTTGGTTAGTTTTGCTTTCGCGAGCAACAAACTAACCAACTGATTAACTAACCAACTAACTAACTCAGCAAACATTATGATTTTAGGAATTATTGAACACAGCGAGGGGCAAGTCAGCAAACTCTCGTTAGAAATGCTCCACTTCGGCCGTGGATTGGCTGCATCAACAGGCAAGCCACTAAACGCCGTCATTATCGGCGCAGATGCCGGTTCGCTGGTTGGGCAGATTGCGGACCACGGGGTAGACACCGTTTACACCATCGAAGATGCACGCCTGACCGACTATGCTCCAGATGCGTGGGCACAAGCGGTCGCGGGTATGGTTGGTTCTCACAGCCCTGAAGCGGTTATCGCTTGTGGCAGCGAAATCGGTAACGAAATTATGGCCCGGATTGGGGCCAGACTCGATCTGCCGATGGCGGCCAATGCGCTTGAAGTAGAGACGGGTGAAAATTATTCAATGACTCGGGTCCGCTGGGGAGGGAGTTTGCTGGAAGAAGCGACACTGACCGCCAGCACCAAGCTGCTAACGGTGGCCCAGCATGCGTTTGAACCGGCCGAAACCGGCTCTGGCATGCCGAAAGTCGAAGCGGTTTCGGCCGACATCAACGATGCGGATCTGGTTGTGCGCGTTGTGAATCGCATCGTACCTGAACAAGACGGTATCTCGCTCACCGATGCACCGATTGTGGTGAGTGGCGGCCGTGGTGTCGGTTCGGCCGATGGATTTGCTTCGATTGTTGAGCTAGCCGGGATGGTCGGCGGAGCGGTCGGCTGCTCACGGGCGGTCACCAACAACGGTTGGCGTCCCCATTCTGACCAAGTGGGTCAAACGGGCGCACGTGTGGCCCCAAACCTCTATATCGCTTGCGGTATCAGCGGTGCCAGTCAGCATATTTCTGGCTGTGCTGGGTCTAAAGCGATACTGGTGATCAACAACGACAAAGAGGCTCCGATTTTGGCGAAGGCCGATTATGCGGTCATCGGCGACCTGCATGAGGTTGTGCCAGCGGTGATCGCGGAGATTAAGAAGCGGAAAGGGTAGGCCGGTAGTCAGTGGTCAGTATTCGGTGTGCTTCGCACCGGTAATCGGTTAAACCGCAAGTAAGTTAAATCAAAAGCGGCCGGAGATTTAAGGATTTCCGGCCGCTTTTTTGTTTAAAAAAATAATAGCATCTATCATCATTTTTCTA
>JAHDEB010000213.1 GCA_020629055.1 Chloroflexota bacterium | reverse complement strand
AGGCGGAGTAGTTTGAACATTTTTTAGTCATTTCTACTTTTATTGAAAAGCCCTAAGCTGTACGGGTAGATTTATTCGCTCACTGAGCATGACGGCTGTTTATGATAGGGTTTTGTGTTGTTGCTTAGTTGCCTCGCAAAACCAATCGGCTGCGCGTGACCCCATCTAGCGATGTAAACAGGTAGGTTTGCCCCTGATCGATGACAAGATCCGCATGACCGATACCGATGTTGGCGGGGACGTCGACTAAAATCGGATTGCCCGGGTACATTTCCCATCGGCCGTCGATCTTTCCATCAACCGTTCTGGCTAAACCTAACCCAAACTGTGTGTCTCCTGGATCATTAGGACCCGGGCCGCGTATCCCTTCGAACAGCATGTAATATTGATCCCCAACTTTGTGCACGTCGGCCGAACTTAGCATGCGAAAATCCCAATAAGGATTGGCACCTGCCCCCCGTAAATCCCCATCCCCGTAAACGGATGAACCGAGCAGTAGCGGGTTGTTTTGGCACCGTTTGTATTGACTAGGCGGCAAATTCTTATGGCCTACAAAACAGCCCAACCCACCCGGGCTTTGCCCCAAACCGACAAAAATATAAACAACGTCCCCCTCGATGAAGATACCTGGAGGGCCACCGGCCAAACATTGCTCTGTGTTGATAATCGCAAATGGATGTGCATTGATCTTTTCGTTTGCCCCACAAAATTCATTGCTAGACCACAATCCGGTTCCCGCCACCCGCTGTGGGGGGCTAAATGATCGGCCGTCTAGCGAGGTCCGCAGCATCGAGCGGCCTAAATATTCGTATACAAGCCAAAGTTTGTCCCCATCGTAGCTGACACGAGGATATTGTTGTTGTGGGGTGTGATCTGTGGCAGCATCGCACGGGCACTGTTGACAGGCAAATGTGCAGACCGGGGGGTCGCTTTCCGGCCGGAAGGTGATCCCATTGTCATCACTTTTGTAGATAACGGTGCAGCCCGGAAACTCAACCGGATCGCCACATTGATCCACGGTCCCGGCCGAGCGGTCACTGGCGTGCAACCAAGACCACCATTCTCCATTCTGCATGATTCGGGTTTCAGATTCCCCCATCGGCAAACCGGTGATGGGGACATCGACAACGAAACTGGCGGTTCCATCCCAATAGTTCGCCAGGTTGGGCCGGGCGCTTTCTGCTGTTTCTTGAATTTTTAGCTGATGAGGGCTTTGCAGGGCAGGGGGGGTAAGGGGAACGACCGCAGTCGTTTGACTGATGAGTAGGGTGAATAGGCCGATGGCCGCGACAAGTACGAGTTTTTTAATCACAAGTTCGAAGTATAAAGTATGAAGTTTAAAGTGGCATGTGTGCCACCTTCATACTTTACACTTCTCACTTAAAAACCTTTACTTGTTCACCCAAAAATCTGGTGTTTCGCCGTTAAGGGTTTTAACGACTTGCTCTACGATTTGGATGCCTACGGCCGCTTGCGCCTCTTTTGAGCTAGCGCCCAAGTGGGGGGTGTGGGTCACATTCGGCAAGCCGATAAGCGGACTGCCTTCTGGGGGTTCGCTATAGAACACATCCAACCCAGCCGCTGCCAGTTTGCCACTGGTTAACGCAACAGCCAGATCGTTTTCATTGATCAGCTTACCGCGAGCCACATTGATGATCATCGCACCATCTTTCATTTTGTTGATGGTGTCAGAATTGATCATCTCTTTTGTTTCATCGGTGACGATGGCGTGCAGGGTAAAGATGTCTGCGCTTGCCAACAAATCATCCAGCGATAAAAGCTGAACATCAAGTTCTGCCGCAGCTTCAGCGGTTACATATGGGTCGTAAGCCACGACTTTCATGCCGAATGCTTGTGCTCGTGCGGTCACCAAACGGCCGATGTAGCCAAATCCGATAACGCCCAACGTTTTACTGTGCAATTCGGTGCCGACATAGTCACCCCGGTTCCAGTTGCCTGCAGCGACGCTGCCGTGCGAATGGGCGGTAAAACGATTGATGGTGAGCATGAGGGCCAATGTTTGTTCGGCCGTTGCGATGCTGTTGGCACGAGGCGTGTTTACAACTTTTACCCCATGCTTTGTCGCGGCGGCAAGGTCGATGTTATCTACACCGATTCCGGCCCGGCCGATTACCTTTAGATTTGTTCCGGCCGCGATAATGTCTGCGTCTGGGCTGGTGCCACTGCGAATAATCAACCCATCGTACTCAGGCATGATGGCGATCAACTCGTCTTTCGACAAGCCGGTTTTCATCTCGTAGCTTACACCGTCTAGGGTTTCGAGCAGATCAAGGCCAGCTTGGCCAAGCTTGTCTGAAATTAGTATTTTATGCATTTTAGTTTTCAATTTTCAGTCTTCAGTTTTCAGTCGCTTTCTATCAGAGTTGTTGAGGTTAGAAACCTAAATCTGATAACTGAAAGCGACGTGAACTGATTACTGACAACTTATAGCAGCCCCTTCTGTACTAAGAATTCATCGACCCCGGCCAATAGCTCTTTGATATCGTCCACACCCCAATCGCCCATATGGCCAATCCGGAATGTTTTGTCTTTGAGTTTGCCATAGCCGTTTGAAAGGACCATGTTCTTAGTGCGGAGGTGTTTGTTTAGCTCACCAATCGAGATGTTATGGGTGTTGGCAACGGTTGAAACGGTGGGGGATGAGTATTGCTCATCGGCCAACATTTCAAAGCCACGAGATTTAGCCCAATCCATGGTGACTTGGCGCATCGCCATGTGACGATCCCAGCGCCCTTCCATCGTTTCAGCCATCATGTTGTCTAGCTGTTTGTCTAAAGCAAAAAGCAGCGAAATAGCTGGTGTGGCGGGGGTTTGGTCTTTGACGATGTACTTTTCCATGGTGACATAGTCAAAGTAGTAACCACGATTAGGAACTGTTTTGGCTTTTTCAAGCGCACGGTCTGATACGGCCGAGAAAGCCAATCCGGCCGGTAGGGCGAATGCTTTCTGGCTCGAGGTCAGCAAAATGTCTAGATCCCATTCGTCAAATTCGATTTGTGCACCAGACACACCGCTAACAGAGTCAACCATGATGGTGACATCTTGCCCGCCGGGCAGGCTGCGAATGGCGGCCGCAATATCTTTAACCGGATTGGTAATGCCAACACTGGTTTCATTGTGTACAAACGAAACAGCGTCGTAGCTTTCCCCTTTTAGATTTTCTAATACGATTTCTGGAGTGACCGGCTTTCCCCATTCCACGGTAACAACTTTTACCTCTTTGCCGTTGGCCGCATGTACTTCACCCCAGCGGTCGCCAAATGATCCATTGGCGAAGTGAACGACACGATCGCGCACGCAGTTGCGTGTTGCGGCTTCCCACATTCCTGTGCCAGATGAAGCTGCGATATAGACGCGAGACTCAGTGCGAAATACTTTGCGTAGTTTCGGGGAAATTCGTCCAACCAATTCGATGCACTCTGGCATCCGATGGCCTACCATCCATTCTGTTTGTGCGTTTAAAATTTCTTCACTTACTTCGGTTGGACCGGGTAGGAACAACCTCAAATGGTCATTATTTTTGCTCATGTTCAATTACCTCAATTTTTGAATTGAATTGGAGAGTGTTGCATCGACAGTGCTTTGCGAGGAGAAAAATGCTCAAAACCTCTTGAAGGGTGTAGATGCAAATTGTAAAAAGGGGAATGAGGAAGGGTGTCTATTTTATCAATTGGACCACCGCTTCGTACAGATTTACTCAGCAAATGATTACATTTTTTCCTACAGGTTAATTTTCGTTTATTTTTTAGCCCATATCATTGGTATCGTTCACCAAAGAAC
The DNA here is from genome assembly GCA_020629055.1 of Chloroflexota bacterium. Lineage (GTDB taxonomy): Bacteria > Chloroflexota > Anaerolineae > Promineifilales > Promineifilaceae > WTJY01. The sequence goes on along the minus strand of JAHDEB010000213.1, from coordinate 6,555 downwards.
GGCCGTTTTCTATAGAACTTACTGTATAAGGTCTATAAATTTTTGATGAATGGTGCCATTGGTACCAAGGGAGCTTTTATCATCGATTCGCCAAACGCCCCCAGACAAGTTTGAAAACCGACCACCCGCTTCTTCGATAATCAGGCCGGCCGCCGCAACATCCCAAGGCTGTAGGTTGAGATTGAAATAGGCATCTAACCGGCCGCAAGCGATGTAGCTTAAAGCAAGAGCGGCCGATCCGATTGAGCGCATCGTCTTTGACTCGTGTACCGTCTTCGAAACCAGATTTAAGGTTCGTTCCCGCTCCTGGGGGTCTCTCGGCCAATCTTGAGCGATGATGGCATTTGAAAAATCAGAAATGCTCGAAACTTGAATCGGCTCCCCATTCAGGGTCGCCCCTTTTCCTTTCTGGGCCTCAAACAATTCATTGCGCAGTGGGTCTAGAACCACCCCCACAAAGGAATTAAATACGTTGGGGTCAGATGTCGGTGTCGCTGCCGCAATCGAAACGCTAAATAGGGGGGACTTGCGTGAGAAGTTAGATGTACCATCAATGGGATCGATCACCCAAATCACATCCCCTTCAGTGGGCAAGCTACCATCATCTTCTTCAGATAGAAATCCATGGGTTGGGAACGTTTGCCGTACCCGATCAGTTATTAGCTTTTGGGATGCGAAGTCCGCATCGGTTACCACATCCCGAAATCCTTTGCTTGTTAAAGTTAGGGGGGAGTTTTTCCATTTATCTGCGACGAGTGCACCGGCTTCTAGGGCTAATTCTTTTGCAAATTCTGCAATCTGTTGTTGATCGATCATAAAGGTTTGAAGGTGTTTGGGTAAATGAATAAGCGAAACTTTGCCTGTTGAACCCGAAGGGTGTTTGTCAGCTGTTTTCGGCTGTCCTTTTACCATTAAAAATGAAAAAAGCTTTTGGCCAACACCTTGATAAATGGTGGGCCAAAAGCTTTAGAAATATTAAATATCAGTTGAGGCTACTTTGTATCAGTTACCTGAATAGCTGTTGATTCGCTGATCCGTTTAAGTTGATCAGACTGACTTCTACATCTTCTTCATCAACCAAGATAAGTCTGTATGTTTCTTCAGAGTCTGTGCGGATCGCGTCGAATCCGGTAATCGAAATTTCCGGCCGTCCATATTCTAACAGATCGTAGGCGGTTCTGTATTTAGGATTTTCTTGGAAATATGATTCAAGTAACGAAGCGGTTGATGCGCGTATCGGGAAAGCATTGCTTGCTCGAACCCAACTTGCCTGCTGTTCTGGCTGAGAAAGATGGCGCATAAATAACCATGCCCCTAACTGTTCTTCTGGGGAAGAGCGTGGAATTGCCAAGCTTTCTCCCGTTACCAATTGGACCGGCTCGTACCCAACGTATGGAATGGGGGCAACAGACCAGTTAAATGGTTCTTCTAACGCTTCGATTTCAGCATGAATAAACGGTAAATCAAGGGATGAAACTTGAATGAAAAGGACATTGCCTTCAATAAATGCTTTTTGATCAGCAAAACGTTCTTCTACAACGGCGGCGCACCGGTCATCAACCAGCTCTTGCATGGCTGATAGATACTGGATTGTGCTTGGATTGTTGAAGCTAAATGCATTGTTCTCGTAGTCAAAAATGTCGGTGCCACTGGCAAAGGCGTATGCAGAGATCGCCGTTCCGGTTGGATCGATTTGAAAACCGATGGTTTGGCGGAAGCGGTTGGTAGCCGAACAAGACATATCGACAAAATCATTGATGTTTCGTGGAGGGGCATCAAACCGAAGTGTCTCGAGAAAGTCCGCATTGTAGACAAGGAGTTCCATAGAACGATCTTGAGGTAAGCCAAAGAGCTGGTTGTCAAACTGTGGCAATCGCTCTGCATCATAAAAGGGTGCATACATGTCTGCGATTTCGACTGGAGAGAATCCGTAAATCGGATGCTCAAAATACGGCTCTAAGTTAATCAGACCATCGGCCGTTTGATAGAAGGCCAGTTGACTCTGGGTCGATTGAACGATACCCGGTAGGTCTCCTGTTGAAAAGCCGACTAAGACCTTCTCATAAATGGTTTCAAGGTCGCCTTCATTGGTTGGTTCAACAATAATGCCAAATGGATTGGTTTCGTTGAACTCTAAGACGATGTCATTTAGAGCTGCTAATTGACGGCCGCTGTGATTGTGCCACCATTGCACCACCACACCGTTCAGGTCTAATTCATCAATTACACCGTAAACACGGGTGTCGTAATCAACATCAGGTAATGCTGCGGCGGTCGCGGCAACCGCAATCGCTTCAGTGGTAGCTTGCGCTCCAGAAATCGCTTCTTCAGCTGCACCTTGTGCTTCTGACAAAATTAGCGCAGAGCGGGTAGAGGCAGCATTGGCTTCTTCTGCACTTCGGGTACTTATTTCAGCAACTTCCTTTGCATGGCTACTCGCTTGCTCCGCATTCGCGGTTCCTAGTGCGGCCGCTTCTTCTTGAGCAATTTGCAGGGCGCCTTCTAAATTTGATGTGTCTGTACAGCCACTAAATAATGCAAAAATTGAAATTGAGAGTAAAACAATTTTTATAGTTCTAGACATGAATGAATCTCCATGGAGTTAAGGGCTAAATATTTAATAATTGTTCCAGATTTAATATTTAGCGGGATAGGAACGGAAATTTTTGTATACACTTCTTTGGTGTCGGTTCCTAAATTAAAAAGAGTTCGATTGATCTTCGATTAAATTCAAAAAGTGATAGTTGATAGTAAGGAATAGACGTATGCATAGGCCATCGAATGGTCATAGAATTTATTTTGAATATCACCAACCGCTTTTAGCTATAGCTTTTCTAAAGAAACGATTGAATTGAAAGGGGATTGAATGTTAAATTCAAAAACTTAGAAATTGTGCAGACATCATAAGCTAGAATTAGCTCTTCCTCATTATATTATGTGTGGCCTAGCTTACGGGTTAACTGTCTACTAAGATATTGTTACCTGTGAGAAAAGGTAAACTTATACTATATTGTGATTCAATCACCTTTGCAGATTTTACCATGGCAAAACAATAAATGTGTATGTATATCGTGAACCTTTAGTCTGGTACCGAAGCGATGAAAACTAGGGGCCAACTGCAGGGATCTCTCTGAATGCGGGGTTAATTAGCTGGCTAGTAGGCGATTGGGTTAGTAAAAGAATGGGTGATTTGAGATTGTCGAATGTCAGCAGCTAGGATAATTCTTAGCCGCTGCGCAAATCAACAATCTCAAATCAAAATAAGCATTACGGATCTCGGGTTGGTAGCAGGACAAAGAACGTACTACCTGGGAGCTCTTTCGGATCGCGGCCGTCACTTTCTACCCACACACGGCCATTGTGCGCCTCGATAATCCCTTTGGCGATTGGCAAGCCTAAGCCTAACCCGCCACCCAGAAACTGGGTCTTTGAAGTTGAATGGTTTTCGATCGGTTCTAGCGTATAGAACGGATCGAAAATAGCCTGTTGTTCATGCAATGGCACACCCAATCCTTGGTCCTTGAACGCAACTGTAATTGACCCATGCATGGTCATTGAAAATATTCGAATCGAACCACCATCAGGTGTGAATTTGATCGCATTCCCTAAAATATTTCTAAATGCCAAGGCCAATTGGCTCCCATCTGCATGGATTAAGGGGAGCTCGTTTAGGTCATCTACCACAATCGAGATTTGGCGTTGAATGCAAGATTTTTCAAAGTTCAAGATCACCGGCTCCAACGTGTCGGAGATGCGGGTGGGTCCTTTTGAAAGGTTAAGAGAGGCGGCCGTCACTTTGGTGACACTTACAACTTCTTGAATGATTGTGTTTAGCCGAGTGACCCCTTTTTCAAAACCCGAGCTAATTTCTGCAAGGCGCGCGCTTTCTACGGGACCCTGATTTATTGTGCTGTTTAGCAGCATTTTGTAGCCATTCAAAATCGTCAATGGGGTGCGGAGCTCGTGTGAGACCAAGTGAATGAAATTGCTTTTGGCCGCATCAAGTTTCTTTAATTTGACATTCGCGGCTTCAAGTTCTTTGACCTTCGCTTCTAAATTGCCGACTAGCTCGCCAACATATGTTTTTAGTGTTTCTTGTTGTCGCTCGATCGGTAGCTCTTCTTTTACCCCTTCTAAAAACCCTTTGACTTGATCTGGAAAAGCAACGATGTCAATCGGTTTGGTAATGAAGCCGTCGCAGCCAACGGCTAAGGAGCGGTTTCGGTTTTCGACCGAGGCATCGGCCGTTAATGCGATAAAGGGTGTGTGTGCAAATTTCGGTTTGGCTTTAAGGGCAGCGGTAATATCGCGCCCATTCATATCGGGTAGGTTGATGTCCATCAAAACCAGATCGATATTTTCTCGCATAGCAATTTCCATGCCGGTCAAACCGTCATCTGCCAAGATAAGTTTGTAGTTTGATCGGGATAGAACTCGATCAACCAGCTTTTGGTTTGCCATGTTGTCTTCAATATACAAAATGGTTGCAAGAGTGGCTGTTTGATCCTGCGTATCAGTCAAATCAGGTTTTTTTAGTAAGGTATTACTCATAGTGCAAAAAGATCCCCTTTTGGGTGGTTGGTCGCCCGAATCGTTTCGGATTGATTTCAGCATCGCATAGGTTAGCACCCGCTTCAATAGGACTCCCCGGCTAAATATATGTGATCATTGGCCTTGGTTGGGGAGTATGAAGTTAGTACCGATTTGGTACTTGGGTGTTGAAATTTAGGAAGAAACGCGTGTTATAGGCTCTAAATGCATGATTCCCTTTCGAAACGACCTAAAACGTTTCGGTCATACTTTGGTCCCATTATGATTAAAAAAAAGGAAAATTTGACAATCACAATAACTGAAAGTAAAGTTTCGGTGAGCCAGTGCAATCGATTGCATGAATTATTCAGCTAGACCTTAGTAGAGACGTGACAGATCTAGAAGCAAAGAGCAAACAACCTTCTGCAAAGAAGAAAAAAAAGAAGATTAAGACAATGGCTGACTTAGCTCGTGAAGCAGGTGTTTCCGCATCGACCGCTTCGCGCGCCCTTCGAGATAGTCCCCTAATTAGTCAAGAAACAATTGCGCATGTGAAGCAGGTGGCCAAGCAGCACGCCTACAGACCTCATTTAGGGGCCCGTAATCTTCGTCTAAAAAAATGCAACATCGTGGTTCTCATTTTGCCTTTTAACTATGCGGATTCCGATGTTCTGGCGAACCCCTATATTTTTAAAATTATCGGAACGATTGGTTCTGTTTTGCGTGAATATGGATACGATTTGTTGCTGTCGCAGATGGATACGATCAGTGAGCAAATAGATGATCGTTATATTCATGCAGGCATTGCGGCAGGGGCGATCATTCTGGGGCGGGGAGACAACGATCCGGAAAAGATTAGAAAGTTAGCTGACACCGGTATCCCTTTTGTTATCTTGGGACCAAAGCTAGAAAATCAAGACTATTGTTCTGTCGGAATCGATAACCATTTGAGTGCTCGAATGGTTGTGCAACATTTTGCGAAATTGGGGAGGAAGCACATCGCCATTGTTTCAGACAATCGTGAGAATCGACTATCTGAATCATATTCTCGGTTTCAGGGCTATCTTCAAGCCTTAAAAGAATTAAACTTTTCTTTTAACCCAAACTTAGTTGCTCAATCGATTCATTCTGGAAATTCTGCGTATGAGGCTGTGCGTAAATTGTTACACGATGCACCAGAAATGGATGCGATTTTTGTAGCAACGAGTGATGTTGTTGCGATTTCAGTTATCCAGGCACTGCAGCAGTCTGGAAAACAGATTCCTGAAGATGTTGCGGTAATCGGTTTTGACAATATCGATCTTTGCGACTTTATAACCCCGGCATTAACGTCTGTTAGTCAGCGTTTGCAAGATGGCGTAGCGACCATCCTGGTTGAAAAACTAATTGCCCAAATAAATGGAAAAGATGTTGAATCGACCATGTTGGAAGGATCGCTAGTTATTCGGCAATCGTGCGGGCAAGCCGATTTCAATGTTTTAAATGGTTCTTCGATTAACCAACCCCAATAATCGAAATTAAAACATGTGATAAAAGAATCACTACTTTTCATATCTTTATAAGGAGAAGAAACATGAAAAAAATTACTCTAGCCATGATGATGGCACTCATGCTTTTGTTGGCTGCTTGCAGCACCGCAGAAGTCGTGACGGATGCGGTTGAAGACGCTGCGGATACCGCTGGCGAAATGGCTGAAGATGCCGCGGAAGTCGTGGAAGATGCTGTCGAAGTGGTAGAAGAAGCCATGGCAGAACTTGAATGTTCTGACGCTCTAGGCTGTGTTGAAGTAGACGCAGGCGACCCGATCGTGATCGCATACATGCTTCCAACTTCAGGTCCAGTTGCCTTCTTGGGTGAAGACCAAAGAGGTGGCGTAGAGATCGCTATCGACGACCGTGGCGGCGAATTGCTTGGCCATGAGATCGAATTGACCGGTGAAGACTCACTGTGTTCGGCCGAAGGTGGCCAAGCTGCAGCTCAAAAAGTAGCTGCTGATGACAGCATCGCCGGTATCATCGGTACCGC
>JAHDEB010000212.1 GCA_020629055.1 Chloroflexota bacterium | reverse complement strand
CACTACTGGGCCGGTGGACACTACTGGGCTGGCTTATCAGAACAGCAACCGTAAACGATCAGATTGATGCTAAACGCATCGATTAGACAAAATAAAAAGCCGCTGGTTGATTTTAACCAGCGGCTTTTTATTTTCCAGACATCTGTCAATTTTAGGACTTTCGCTCCCTGAGCCTGTCGAAGGGATTAAGCCCCACTTCGATAAGCTCAGTGCTCGATTGCAAGCGAAAGTTCTATAATTAAATAGTTTTCAAATTCATCGTTTGATAGGCTCGAATGATCTGACGATGTTCAATGATATTTTGCAGATAAAAATCTTTTTTCTGCTCGTCTTCAATCCGGTTTGCTCTGGAAATCAGCTCTTGATATGCGCTAGTCAATACATCATCGGCCGCAGGATGTTCATCAAGGCGCATCATTAGATAGCACGTGCTATAGAGCCTAAATGGATGAATTGCAGCCTCAACCGAATTACCTTTAGCCAAATAGGCAAGCAGAGGCTCGATAATAAACTCCGCCATTTGATAGTCACCACGCCGCAAATACAAGTGGGCCAGTTCAGCTTTCGCCTCTAAAACTAAAACCGGCTGATCAATCTCTTTGGAGCGTTCTAAAACAGACTCATAAGCGATCTCAGCCTCTTCAAGTCGATTTTGGTAAGTCAAAATTAACCCCAATTCACGATTCGCATTTGCGATTAAATGGGGATTGTTGATTTTACGCGATATATAAATAGATGCGTGACAGTAGATTTCGCTCATCTCATGCCGCTCTAAATACAGGCTAATAATGGCCAAGTTTAAAAGATTTAGGCATTCGCCAAACTCGTTGCTTAGCTCTTGGCAGACTTGCAGACCCTGCTCCCCATAAGTCATCGCTTGCACAAAGTCGCCTATATCTAAATTTAAGGCGCACAAGTTGGTTAAAATCTTGGCATTCCCCAAACGATCACCGATCTCTTGATAGATACGCTGACAACTGGCCCAATGCCCGATCGATTGGGCGATTTTCCCCTGTGCCTGTGCCACAATTCCCAAATTATTAAATACTCGGGCTTCTTTTTGGCGCAATTTTAGGGTCTGATAAACATTTTGAGCATCTAAAAGATATGGGACAGCTTCATTATACTGTTTGCTGTAGATCAGCGTCTCCCCCATCTGCTGCAGACCCTCCGCCATCATCAGGCGGCGGCGTTTTTTTTTTGATATCTCGATTAGCTTCTCTAAAATCGCTATCGATTGGTCATAGTCCCCCAGCAACATACTGGCTTCCCCCATCTGCCGAAATGCCTCAATCTGCACGGCCGATCCTTCCACCGGCTCACTCTTCAGAATTTCCTCAGATGTTTCAACCGCTTTTTCGAAATGTCCTCTTGCGATCTGGAAGCGCCCAAGGCGTAGCTTTGCTTCATTTTCTACATTTGGCCCTTGTATCTGATTAATCAGATTGGCCAGTTGATTCAGCCGCTTAATCGACATCTCTTGCTTATCTCGATCTGCCAGCAAGTTTTGTATATCTTCCATTGAAAGCAACAAGTCGAAGATGTTTATCGGTTGATCTTCCGGCGTAAGTGCAATTGCTCGTGAATAATATTCGATCGCATCGGAGTTTAAGAAACGGTTGCGAGCAAATTCACCCGCTTGGCCTACGTACAAACGCTCCATCTCATCGTTACCGACCATGCGCCAATGATGGGCCAAGTTAGCCGCTTGGGCTGCATCTCCGGGATGAACGGCCGTAATCGCTTCAGCCACTGATTGATGGAAACGAATCTTTTCCTCTTTTGTTAGAGAAGCGACAATCCCCTCACGGATTTTATCGTGTGAAAAACGCCACTCTCCATTAAAAGTCTCCAATACGGCCGCATCGGAACATAACGAAAGCCATTCATCTAGCGAATATGGGATTGTGATTTCCTGAGAAATATAGGTCAGCACTTGTGTATCAGGCTGCCGACCGTTAATTGCCGCATATTTTAGCAAAGCACGTGCTTCAACCGGTACACGTGCCAAGCGGCGCTCGATAATCGTCGCAATGCCTCGAGGTAGAAGTTTTTCAGGCAGGTTTGCAGCGCTAATCGCATTCAGCCCACCGGTAATTTCAGCCAGTTCTCGCACCAGCTCGATCAGGAAAAATGCATTTCCTTCTGTTTCACTTTCGAGCATACTTTGCAGTTTAGGTGACTTTGCGATCGGACCCAACATCGCCTCACTCAAATGGCTCATTTCATCTTTTGAAAAACGGTCAAGCTGAATCAAGTTCATGTTTGCCATCTTTGCGGGCAAATCGGGCATCTCGTCTGACCGGAAAGTAGCCACGATCATCAATTTATAATTGTGAACAATCCGGTTTAGCTGCACTAAGATTTCTAAGCTATTTTGATCCCACTGTAGGTCCTCTAAGATCAGTAGCACCCAACCTTCTTTTAAATCAAATAAATTGGTGACCGTACTGTGAATACGTTGTCGAGCGGCCGCACCGTCTAGCTGTGGCGGTTGGGGCACCTTGCGCTCCAGTAGTTGTTCTAGATCAGGAATAACCGCACGCAAAACCCCGGCCGTCAGCTCGTCTGGGTCATTTAGTAAAATTAGTTGGCTAACAATCTCTCGCCAAAGCTCATATGGCAATCCTTGATTGTCTTCAGTGGCTTGCCCTTGCAAAACCAGCGCCCCTTCTACCATTGCTCGCACCCGAATCTCATTGACAAGACGAGACTTGCCTACCCCGCTTTCTCCCCCAATCAACCAAGCAGATCCACGATCAAGAGCAGCCATATTCATCGCATAATTCAGCTGTGACAGTTCATCTTCACGGCCGACGAAATCGGCAGCCTGTAAAAAGCTTTCACGCGTTGCGGTTGTTTCGATACTCAGATTTTTATTGGGAGAAAATGGTGCCAAACGCCGAATAATCGTTGTTGGGTCGGTAATCCTTCTTTCGGGATCTTTATTCGTTAACCCATAAATCAGTTCAGCTAGGCCGGGTGGAATTTGTGGGTCACTAATTTCAGGCTCGAAATTTAAAATATGCTGATAAATTCTCCCTAAATCGTACTCGGGGTAAAACCGGTTTCCTGAAAGCACCTCAAATAGCATCACCCCAATCGCATAATAGTCGGCCGCTTGGGTTGTTAGTTCCCCACGTAGGGCCTCCGGCGCTAAATAGCCGATCGTCCCAGAGATTTCAGAAGTCGCTTCAATCTGATCTCGCTTACCAGCTAGGCCAAAGTCTAAAATTTTCACGACCCCATTCGTCACCAACACATTGTCGGGCTTTAAATCTCGATGGATAATGCCACGCCGATGCAAATAGGCAACAGCCCGGACCATTTGGGCAACTAAATCAATTTTTGAAGATTGTGGCTCTAGGCTCGCTGCATCAATCAAATCTTGTGCGTTTTCTATCAGCTCCATTGTAAACCACGGCGTCTTTTTCTGATCGAACCCATAGTCTAGAACGCTGATAATGTTAGGATGACGCAGGGTTGCCAATGTTTGAAATTCTTGTGCCAAGGCCAAATAGATATTTTCTGGCATAGCGACATCGACAATCGTATTCTCTATCGACGCATAATCATCAGTCTCAACGGTAAGCATCACCTTTTTAAATGCAACTTCAGTATGTTTTAAACGATCCCATGCACGGTAAACAACCCCCATTCCACCGGAGCCCAATAGGTCATCGAGACGGTAACGCCCTTTTACTATTTCCTGTTGAGTTGTATGGTTAGTCATAAAAATAGAAGTCCGACTGCGTTTTGGATGGTCGTCTATGACGAATGTGAATAATGTCGGAACCGTTTGCAGGAGCTGCGATGTAGTGTTTAAACTGAAGTAAACTAATTTTTTCAAACTTTGCTCTAATATGCAGTAGACTAACAGTACTGGTACCAGTAAGTAAGGTAAGGCAAATGTCATGTTTTATAAGGATACGGTTCGTTCAACGGTCGGATATCACTTTTGGGCGAATGAAAGAATCAAAAAGAAGGCGTTTGAACTTATCGCGTCAGACCCAGACGGTTACTTTGAAAACCTTGGGGTTGGGCATGGCAGCTTGCATCAGACTTTGTATCATATGGTCGAAGCAGAATATGTTTGGCTCGGGCTGATAAAGCAAGGCATGACACCAAGCTTAACCCTTGATATTGAAGAACTGAAGAGCTTAACTGACCTTGAAAAAGTTTGGAAAAAGGTAGAAGCTGAGTATTTACAGTACTTTGACCGTATTGATGAAAAAGCGTTTGCAGAAATCGTCAATACAACCGACCCAAACGGTATCGTTACGCCGATACCCAGGTGGCGCATGTTGCAACATGTTTTGTATCATAGTGCGCAACATCGGGCTGAAGCTGCGCTTATTTTGACTCACTTAGGGTTTTCTCCGGGTGATTTAGATTTTATTTATTATTAACTCAACCCCCTTCAGCTCTTTGGACAAGCAATTGTGACGAGACGCTGAACAGACTCACATGATCAACAAAGGAAAATGATGAACGGAATTACGAAAACAATCCCAAAAGGAGAAGGGGCCGAAGCATTTGAACGGCTATATGACGGCTCGATCTCTGAATTTGAGTTTCACATGGCTGGAAAAGCACAATCCCCTCGTTTGAATGTGGGCGACTACGTGTTTACAATCTTCGACCACCATATTCGCGGCCGGTGTAAAATCACAAAGTTTATCGCTGGTCATACCAATCCAAAATCAGGCAAACCACGTGTCCTTGTGATGGTCGAATGCCCAGGGGAAAAACTGGACATCCCGATTCCTCGCCGCGGCCATCAAGGAACTCGTTATTGGGATGGGGATGAATGGCCTGAATCATCGTAACAATCCCCTCTTGAACGATCTGCTGATCTCCTGACCCGCAGAAAACGTTTCAAGTTGGCTTCTATTGATTAAACAGATCAAGTTGTTTCATCAAAGCCTTTGCAGTTGCATTATTAAGAACAAAGCACAGAGAGGTGTGTCATGATAATTAAGAAATTAAAAAAGAAGAGCGAAAGATATCAGGTGACGTTCCAAATCCCCTGCGAGCAATTACCGGAAGACGTTATTGCCAGCCAGATAAACGTCGTCGGTAGTTTTAATAATTGGAGCATTTCGAAAACACCGATGTCGGTAGCACCAGGCATTGGGTTTGAAGCGAAGGTTGAGCTAAAACCGGGTAAGTATGAATTCCGCTATTTGATCAACGACCATGTCTGGTACAACGATTGGGAAGCTGATGGATATGAACCCAATCGACTTGAAAATGCAGACAACTGCATTCTGTTGCTAGACAAGGTGGCGAAACCTAAAAAGAAAAAAGATAGCAAGAAGAAAGCGACTAAAAAGAGCAAAGCGGCCGAAAGCAAAAAGAAAGCCAAACCGGCAAAAGCGAAAAAGCCGGATGATCTCAAAAAGCTAGAAGGGATCGGTCCGAAAATTTCAAGCGTACTGGTCGAGGCCGGGGTTGACACCTTTAACGCCCTTTCGAAGTTAAGTGTCGACGAAATCAAGACGGTTTTGACCGGCAAGGTCCGAATCTTCCACCCAGAATCTTGGCCAGAACAGGCCAAGCTAGCGGCCGAAGGGGCTTGGGAAAAGCTTGAAGCGCTGCAAGATTCGCTAACCGGTGGCAGAAAAGCTTAAAAAGGCCAAGCGAAACCAAAAACGCAAAAAGGGTAGATTGAAGTTGTTCAATCTACCCTTTTTGCTTTAAAGCCTATGGGTTTACTGTGAATGGGCCAGACCAATCATATACATCAACATCATCCCCCTTTGTGTAGGCAACAACTGAAACAAAATATTCTAAACCATACACCACAGGTTCACCTCCTTCACCCCAGGTGTGTACACCATCACGTGACGGCCAAGGTGTACAGTCCGGTTCACCACCTTTGAAAATACAGTACTTTGCCGTTTTCTCGGTATGCCGATAAACCACCCGTCCAGAGTCATTTTCAGAGACGAAAAACTCAACCCTATCTATGCCCAACCCGTCTATATCATCGTCTGCATTTTGATCACGAACCTGGACGTGCATAAAATAGGTGCTGTTCAAAATAACACCGTTAAAACCATCATCTGCACCACCTATACCGTTATTGGTTACCCGTGGTGGCCCTATGGCGACCGGCTGTTCGGCCGTGGGGGTAGGTGGCGCCGTTGGGGTCGGGATTGGCGTCGGGGTAGCTGGGATATTCGTTGAGTTCGGTAAACTTAAAATATCGAAATTACAGCTCACAAACTGGCTGCCCGCACTAACCCAACCTTGTGTCCCGCTGCTATTATCTTGGACCTCTATCCATTGCCCGTCAGGAAACCCTTGGCTGCTAAAAGCGAGTGGCGTTAAGTCAGCATCGGCCGGCAATGCGGTCAGTGGCGGGTTGTAGCTAATGCCTGGTCCATACCTCAAATTCATGCTGACCAATGTCTGGCAACTGGGGGGCTCTGCGCTTGGGGTTTCAGTTGGTAAGACTGCAGTAGCCGTTGCGGTCGGCGGCACCGGAGTAGCCTCAGCCGCTTCTTCGGTTGGTTCAACCGGTTCCGGAGTGGCGGTATCTTCAACGGCAACTTTATTGGTTGCCTCAGTTTTTGAACCGTTCTGAGCCACCTCCTCTGCCGCAATAATATTGATCACACCGGACCAATCGGCCGTCCCCTGATCACTTGTCATTTTGACTGTGTATTCACCAGCATCTAGACCAGAATCGATGACGGCCGTCGCCGTTTTACTGTTTAGGACGGTCGTTTCAAGCAGACCCGCCCCGGATAAATTCACAAATGTTTTTTCATCAAAACCGGATCCGATTATCGTAAGCGTCCCACCAGAACCCTGCTGAAACGTGGGTGGGTCGACACTTTCAATCGTGAGTGGCTCTACCGGAGCTCCTTCTGGCGTTACGAGGGTAGGCTGCGCAGGTTGATTGCAGGCGATCAGAAACCCTGAAAAAATCAGTATCCATAACGGTCTTAGTAACATCTTCTCCATAATTATTCTCCTCTCTTTTGTTCCTCACTTCAGCTGAGACAACGATTACTGGCTCAGCTGAAATCGAATTTATCTTATAGGCATTGCGTGCTACTATGAAGATAGGGCTTCAAAACTTGGGCGACAGAGCTTTTCAACGACCTCATCGATCATATATTGATCAAATGGGAAAAGGTCTCCTTGCTGAATACACGCCCGATATGCATCAATGGCGTTTTGTTTCGCATGTTCTACTTCAACCGTCGTCTCTGCAGAGTTGCCTTGCAAGGAAATTAAAAAACGCTGCCATTCATAAAAGGTGCCTACAGCTTGGTGGGTCTGCGCTAATAGCCTGTAATCCTTTTGTGTCACAGCTGAATTTAATTCACCTAAGGCTTGTTCAGCGAACAGGATCGCTTCATTGATGTGGGTCAATGCCAATGGGCTATCCCCTCTGTAGTAGGCGATTTCAGTTTGCAAACGGGTTGTCATGCTCTTGCCGACTAGGGCAATAGAATCGACCGGAACCCCATACGTTTCAACTTGAGGCCCCTCGGCGATGACAAAATCATATTGTTCAAGTGCCAATTGAACCAACATCTCAGCCTCATCCAACTCGGTGGCAACATCGGCTTCACCGTTTAATTCTATTGTGTCAGCAACCGCCACCATAATCGCCTGCCCCCTCACAAAGTAAACGCTGCCCAGACCGATACGAGCCTTCGCGTTGTCAGGCGCCCGGCCAAATGCGGTTTCGGCCGCGGCCAAATAGTCGGCCGCCTTTTCAGAATCAGTTTGCCCCAACAACAAATTGACTTCTCCCTCAAAAAAATGAGTGAAACTGGCGTCAGGCACCAGCTGAGAGGCTTGAGCGAAGTCTGGTACCGCCGCTTCTAATCGGCCCAATCGAGCAACATTTAAGCCACGTGCAAGTCGGGCCACCGCCTCGACTTGGGGGGCCAGCGCTTCATCAATTTCCGCACCTGGATTCTCAATATCAAACACCGGAATTGGCATTTCAAATGCGTAAATCCCGATCAAACTATTGACGTTCAAATCATATTGGGGAGCCATATAAAACTCAATTAAAAGTTCTCCCAAGTCTCCCTTCGGCCGCAGTGTGCCATAGATCAGCACATTTCCTTTCAACTCGTCAGCGCGGGTTTCAGGCGCAGGGACACCGGCCAAGTTATCAGCCACAACGCCGATATCGACATGAGAGCCGACCCCGTCTGCCCAAACTTCGAATCCATCCTCCCCCTCAAAAACGGCCGCTAATTGTGCCTGAATCCCTTGAGCGATCTTCTCACCGGCATCGGTCCCATCATTCACCAGTTGACCTGCATCATTCAACACCGCAATTTCAGCAACCAACACATTAAAATCACCAGACATCGTCTCTGCAAGTGGGATTTCTTCAGGAATCACCGGTTCGGGCCGAGTCCAAAAATAAGCGGTCACCCCGATCACGGCTAGCAGTAACACAGCCGCCACACCGATCAACAGACGCTGATTGCGCCCAGCACTTTCCAGCTTTTCGGCTTTTTTAGCTTCTTCAACATCGATCGCTCGGCTCGCATCTAAAAACGCCTGCTCTTCCAAACTTAATGGCTCTGGGAAGGATTGAATCCACCCTTCCATTTTTTCTAGGCGCAATCCGCGATAAAGCATGCTGGGATCACGATCGAGCTTTTGCCAGTCGTTTACATCGGCCGTTAATTGGCGGTGGTGAATCAGATTTGTACGGTCCTGATCAAGCCAGCCGCGCAAGGTGGGCCATTCTCGAATTAACGCCTCATGCGCAACTTCAATGACTTTTGTTTCAGACGGAGGTAACAGGCTGGCGGTAATCAAGCGGGCGTCTGTCAAAATTTTGAGAACGGCATCAAGCAGTTCTGTATCGGTAGAGCGTGTGATTAGTTCTGAAAAGACCGCCTGGCGTCGGGTATCTGGTGTATCACCAGTGTCAGACTCCCCTAATTCGGTCAAACGCATAAACACCATGCGGGCGACCGCTTGCTGTTCTGGGTTGAGCCGCTGTTTAAATATCGACTCGGCCGTTTGTGCAATCGCCCCACGCACCCCACCCGACTCTTTATAACTCGACAAGGTCATCGTGCGGCCGCGTCGTCTTTGCCACGTTTCTAGCAGTGCGTGCGATAAGAGCGGCAGCGCACCAGGCTCTGCCCCAACATCGTCCAGCATCTGATCAACCAACCCCTCTTGCACTTCCCAATCCCCATTGGCGGCCGGTTGAGTAATCGCCCGAGTTAACTCATCACGCGTCATCGCCCCGATATACTCTTGTTGGTTTGATACCAGCGTGCGCAAATGATCATATTGGGCGCATTGAGCATAAAAATCGGCCCGCAGCGTCGCCAAAATCGTGATATTTTGCCCGCCGGCCGGATCAGCCGCCGCGACAATATTGTTTACAAACGCCTCCCGCTCTTCAGGTTGCCGGCACAAAGTAAAGATCTCTTCAAACTGGTCGATGACTATAAGCAAGTGAGGCGATCCCTGTTGAGCCATCAACTGACGTGCAGCCAAGCCCAACGTCTGGTCCGACTCTGCTAGACTTTTTCGCAAGTCAAGCACGGCCGAAACTGAGCCAGAATCTGATGTCAGCGAAGCTGCTAGCGCGTCTAAAGGATGAGCCGAAGGGGTCAAGACCACGCGGGTCCAATGGCTGCTATTGCTGGGCGGCAACGAGCCGTCTGCCAAAGGCTGTCCCGTTTTTAAGGCGGGCACCACCCCGGCCCGAATCAATGATGATTTTCCGCTCCCCGATGCCCCGATTACGGTTAAGAAACGATTTTCATTTAAGCGATTGACGATTTTGGCTGTCAGCAATTCTCGGCCGAAAAAATCATCGGCGTCATCTTCATCAAAATATTGCAGCCCCTTATACGGCGATTCCCCAGGCTCTGGTTTCAAGTGTTCAATATTTTGCGCTTCGGCCGACCCGACAATCGTGATTGTTGCGCCACGAAAATCCCCCACAAATTGATTGCTTGACTTCTCTTGATCAGCAGGCAGTTTAAACAGATCGGGTTGCTCGGTCGCTTTCTTTTTGAGTTCGCCCCAATCTTCATCCGGCCGCAATTCGGCACACAGTTCGATAAGCTCAACCACCCGGCCATCGTCCGCCATTAAGCGGATTAGATCGATCGTCTGGCTTGATTTACCCCCAACTCCAAGTTCATCAAAGTCGATGCCCAAGTCGAAGCAAAAGTCTTTGATTTCTTCGCGGCTAAACTGTTCAGTTATTTTGGTTCGTAAGCTCGCGGGCCATTCAGGTACGGCCGGATCATTCACAGTCATTGTGACACAACCTTTTTTTCCAATTTGCAACAGCACACATCACTTGTACAGTCTAGTTTGGTGTAGGGTTATGTGCAAACTCAGAT
>JAHDEB010000211.1:7636-10415 GCA_020629055.1 Chloroflexota bacterium | reverse complement strand
AAAGCGTCCCGTACTTCGCGCATACCGATGGGGGTGATGCCAGCATCTTTGATGATTTGATCCAACTTTGGGTTTTTGAGCAGCTTATAATCACCAGCCCGAGCTTTCCAATCTGGCGCAACCGCATGCAGTTCTGAACTATCTTCGGCCGGATGAAAGATCAAGTAATGCAACCCTGGACCGTAATCTTCAAGCATCTTTTTAATTAGCTTCAACCGTTTGGCTGGGGTTGTTGCTTCCCGCAAAGGCATCATTTGAATCGAATCAAACAAAGGCATCCCTTGATTTTCAATGAAGTCAAGCGCCGCTTCAACCTGCCCAGCGATCTCTTCTTGAAAGCCCATTTCAATCAGCTTGGCTCGATTGGCCCGCATAACCAAAGCGGGTACTTGATAGGCGAAGCCAACGCGCACATAGCTCTCTAGCAGGCGTGGATGAAAAACTGTACCCATATGGGAGTCGATATGTGTCACATCAACCCCGGCCGCTAAAGTCCGGTCCATCTGCGCTTTTAGCTCCACAGCTACTTCATCTGGGTCTACATGGTCCTGAACAGCTTTTGTATTATTAGGAAAATATCCTTCTTCATCAAACAAAGCGCTGTTCATATCGGATGTAGAAAGTGGTGCATAGCGCATCTTTTCCCATTCGCTATTCAGAGTCATATGAACCCCAACATCTGCATTTTTATGAACGCTCATCTCCCGAGCCGCAGCGGGGAACCAAGGGCAAGGGGCCATAACAGATGCGGAAGTCATCGCTGATGAATCAGCCAAATCTGTCCAAGCTGTCACAGTTGAATTCAACATTCCGATATCGTCAGCGTGAAATACAACCGCTTTTTGGCTGGGTTTTAATCCCAACATAGACAGAACTGGGTTTACTTTCTTGATCATAGGAGGTCATTATAGCCTAGGTTGATTGATGGAGAAAACTACAAGATGTTGTCGGCCGACAACATCTTCGGCTCGGTGCTTAGTTTTCAATAAGAAAGATCTGTTCGAACGACCGGTTTTTCATCTATTTTCATTTAAAAGAGAGCAATATTCCGCTTTTGATTGTTATTGATGTGACAAATCGCTACAATGAAAAAAGTTGAATTTTATTCAAAAAAGGAAGAATTTATGACCGTAGTCATCAGCTTTACCAACCAAAAAGGCGGGGTCGGAAAAACGACCGGAGCCGTCAATTTCGCCGCACTGGCTGCACGAATTTTAGGTCCAGATCAAGTCGCACTGATCGATCTTGATCAGCAGGGAAACGCATCTGCTTCATTCTTGGGCAATGAAATTGCGATGCGTGAGAAGCCCAACTTTGACGATCCTACCATCGCAGAGGTTCTACAAAGTGATCTATCTTTGTTAGATGCAGCTCGAGTGGTTGAACTGCCCGAACTTAAATGGAAGAACAAAATCCCAGCATCGACACTACACATCATGCCAGGTACCGGGTATCTAAAACAGTTAGAAGGTCCATTGAACCAAGGGATTAATGAGCTAGAAACGCTGCATGACAAGATTACAGAGATTGATGGTCAATACAAATTAATCGTTGCAGATTGCCCTCCAAACCTTAGTGGGTTAATGGCCAATGCCCTGGTTGCCTCTGATTGGGTTGTGATTCCGATTACTCCGGGGCAATTTGAGATCGATGGTTTAACCAAGCTGACTCAGGCGATGATCCGCTTTAAGGCGAAGCTGAACGATCGATTGGCCGTTATCGGTGTTTGGCCTAACAAAGTTCGCCAAACAACGCTGGCGCGCAATACGTTTGAAGCAGCCTTGGGTATTCGTGAATTAGCCCCTCAGCTATACCCATTCGAAAAAGTATTGTTACCCGCAACCTATGATCGGGTAGCGGTTGGTGATGCCCAAAGCTATCAGTCTGATGTGATGGCCCATGAGCCAAATTCAAAATCGGCCGCTGAGTTCCGCAACTTAACTGCAGAAATTTTACGACGGGCAGGATTAATCGGTTAGATATTAGAAATAAGATGTTAGATGCTGGTTAAACAATTAACCTCGAACCTAACATCTAACCGCTAATATCTAGCATCTAAACAAATGGCAAAGAAGAAAACAGGGGTCCGTTTGGGGCTCAAAAATTTAGGCATTGATTCGGGTGAAGCGACAGGGCTGGAAGAGATCTTTGGGGTAGCTGCTACACCCCCGGTCGATAAGAAACCCCGCCGCAAAGTAAAGCCGACATCCTCACAACAGTCTTCTATTAATGAAGGTGGTAATGAAACTGGGGGACCAACCTTTGGTGAAATCGATATCTTAGCGGCCCGACCAGATGTTGATCAGCCACGTACCCTGCTGCCAAACAGTGCTTACTCAGCTATGGATCAAGGTGCGGCACCGACAGCTGTACTCATCGATTGGATTCACTCAGAGAATAGTCTATCACTGTCTCAGCAAGAAGAGATCCGTGAGATTAAAGCCTTAGCTCAAACGATCGCAGAAGCGGGATTGCAACAGCCGATCGGTATCCGAGAAGTGGAGTCGAAGCTAGATGCTGTTCAATATGCGGTTGTGTTTGGGGAGCGTCGCTGGTGGGCCCATGTCTATTTGTTGTCGGCCGACAACAATGCACTTGGGCAACAGGTTGGCAAAATCAAAGCTGGTATCGTTCAGCCAGACAACTTGCAACTGGTTCAATTAATCGAAAATTTGCATCGACGCAACTTGCCACCGCTGGATATCGCAGAAGGATTGAAACGAAGTGAAGAGCAGCTAAAGGCGAATCATGTCAAAAACATTGGGCAAAAGCTAGAAGC
>JAHDEB010000211.1:0-7536 GCA_020629055.1 Chloroflexota bacterium | reverse complement strand
AACCAGCTTTTGGCAGACTCAGAACCAGGCAATCTGTTCTTGGTGCAAGTTACCGGTGGGTGGCTCGAATATGCGCCAGAAAACGGTCCGGCCGGGGCGATTGGATACGAGAGCCATTTAGAAGCAGCGGCCGAAGCTGAGGCAAATCAAGGGCAAGTGGTTGTATTTGCCTATGCAGAGGCCCAATCCCAGGCTAACGGTCAAAACGGGCCGCTGTGGGTGGCTGGGGTAGATGGGGTTGTGCGTGAAGGATAAGCACAGATAAAAAGTGCCTGCTCAATTATGCTGCTGACTAAATAGCTACCAGAGCCTGTCGAAGAGACGGGGTTTTGACAAGCTCCGCCACCTTCACCCGCTAAACTCTTTTTTTGCTGGGGATAATTTGTTTATATTCAAGGGTTGCAAACAGATCTGCAAACATGGAGTAGGTGTCTATCGTCTGATCAAACCCCAAAGCCTCCGCTTTTGCCATGCTATACGTTGCATCCCAATTAATCGCAAGCGATGCCCCCAGAAAGTTGGCAGAAAAAACAGAATCGAGCGGCCGAGGGGGCAGCTGATATCTCTGGCGTAAGTCGTCCCATGTTTGTTCTCGATCTTTTAAAAGCGTCTTTAGGCTCATCCCATCGGCCGGAACTTCTATCGGCATATCAAAATAGTCTCCCAACCATGGCCATAGCTGCTCCCAACTCACCACATCTCCATTCACAAGGTTAAACGTTTGATTGGCCCCATTTGGGTCCGTTGCTGACCAATGGAGCATTTTAGCCAGCAGACAAGCGCTGCTGTAATGTCCTTTCGCCGAATAGGCTTGCGATCCGGCCGGAAAAATAAGCGGTTGCCCCAAAGCCTTTAGCAGCCAAGCATAAATGGCCAAGCTGTATCCGATACTCTGTGAGGGTTTGGGTGACGGGCCAATGATAAATGTTGGGCGCACCACAGACCAAGAAAAGCGGCCGTTGGCAACTTCCTGCAGGTAGCCCTCCATTTCAGCATAGGTGTTGTGTCCGGGGTGGGTGGGTGTTTGTTCAGTAAATGGGGTGGTATAGCCGGGGTAAATGCTCGGCCCCATGTGCATGCCATAAAATTTCCCCCCAGTCAGCAGTGCTACATGTTTTAGTCGATGAGGGGGCTGAGCCAAAACGCCGGTCACATTGCTCAGCATCTTCAAATTTCGCTGATCGAGGTCAAGTGACCCTGCCGCTCGCTGAAATCCCCGATAAAACAAGTCGTGCAGTCGGCGGCTGCGGCTCAATTGGGGGACCACCCAACGTTTGGCAAATGCCATCTGCTTTTGAATTTGCATCGGTTCGATAATCGACTGCCCCTTGTCACGTAATCCACCAGGTGGGTTGACCCATGCGGTATAAAAAAGATGGGACACTTCAAATTGGCTCAACCGCTTTGCAAGTACCTGCTTATCATTGAGATCCGCTTCAACCAGTGTCAGGCTTCCTTCTAATTCTCTTAAACTGCTACAATTACGAGCGATTGCAATCACGTCCCAATTCGGTTGGTGAGCTAAAAATTCGGTACATGTACGGCCGGCAACACCGGTTGCCCCTGCAATTACGGCTACATTCTTCCTGTTTTTCATAGTTTCTCCACCAAAAAGCATCGATTCCAGGGCTTAACCCCCGATTTAGCTGCGGGGCAATACAACAATTACTTGACAATAAACTAAGTTGTTACTATGATTACCCCAAGTTGGCTAAACATCTTTCTACTATTTAGAATTATTGGCCGACACGAAAAGTCGCATAGTACGGAACTGTATCGTTCGGAATATGTGCGTACCCAGACAATTTATCAGCTCTTTCGAATCTTTTTGCAAAGAGCCTGTTACAGAAAATGGTACTTCGGTTGGTCCCTTCTATCCATTTTCTGTCGATTTTTGTCTCTCTTACCAAGGCTCATTCTTATCACAGGATCGGGCTGTCAGCAAAAACGAAATTAGTCTAAACTCAATTAGTCTAAACAAGTTTCTACTAATTCAGGGCATCAGATTAGATATATGGTAACAAGAACCTCAGGCCTCACTTCATCATTTAAAGGACGCGAACAAGAGCTAGACGTGATCAAACGTCTATGGGAGCACGATGGTGCAACGCTTTTTGTTTTGTACGGCCGTCGTCGCGTTGGCAAAACACGTCTGCTAACCCATTGGCGCAAACACCATAGTGATCAGGCCCTTTATTGGGTAGCTGAGCCAGGAGCCCCTGCTGACCAACTAAAATCTTTTTCAAGAGCGCTATTCCGTTTCGAGAATCCAGGTAGCTCGGTCCCGGCCGGTATCACTTATTCTGACTGGGAAACCGCCTTCTGGCACGTCGGCCGTATCGCCAGCCGTCAAAAGTTCGCACTATTCATTGATGAGTTCACCTATTTATTAGATGCTGATTCGACAATTCCAGGCATGTTACAAAAAGCATGGGATCAAGAGCTTAGAGAAACCAATCTGATGATGGGACTCAGCGGTAGTCACATGGGAATGATGGAAAAACAGGTGTTGAGCTATCAGGCCCCATTGTACGGCCGAGCAACCGAGTTGGTAAGCCTGCCTCCGTTGCCGTTTGGTGTTACTAGTGAGTTCTTCCCCAATTATACGGCTGAAGAACGGGTGGCGATCTACTCGATTTTTGGTGGGATCCCCGCCTATTGGGAGCGTTTCAACCCATCTGCCCCGCTAGATGAAAACATTTTGTATCAATTGCTGTCTAACAACTACTTGCTAGATGAACCATTGATTCTATTGCTCGATCATATCGACAACCCAGCCTATTACGTAGCGATTTTGCAAGCAATTTCCGGTGGTAACCGGACCAATATCACCATTCAGAGGCAAACGGGACTAGCCAAAGGGCATGTATCCCGCTATTTAAGCCTGTTGCGTGATACCGGTTTCGTAGACCGGCAAACCCCGGTTACTGAACCTGAAAGCAGTCGCAAAAGTCGCTACTTTGTCAACGATCCATTTTTACGCTTTTACTACTGGTATTTGTCAGCCAATCGGACTCAATTAGCCATTGGCGGCCATGATCAGGCATTAGAAGAGATTTTGGAACTGTTGCCAGAATTCATTCAAGAAAATACTTGGCCCGAACTGTGCCGCGACTGGCTACAGCGCAAGGCGATCCATGATGAACTGCCGACAAAGGTCCGTTTCGACGACCTAGGCAGCGCTTGGACCGGATATCAAGATATTCCGGTGGTGGGGATTAATAATCGCTCGAAAGAGATTGTTCTAGGGATGGCTCTCTGGAATGATTCACCGGCCGGACTTGTTGATTTACAAGGAATAACCAATAAAACGTCCGCCATTATCCCTAAAGACACTTCGGGTTGGAAGGTAAACTTTACCTGTTTCTCGAAAGCTGGCTGGGATGAAGAGGCAACGACGTTTATAAACCGCGTTGATGAAGGGAAGGTTGGCACAAAACACTGGCAGGCCCAGTGGTGTAAGCTAATCAGCCTAGATGACGTGGACGCAGATTTGACAAGATTGTCTAAGATTATTCGGTAACTAGTGGTTAGTTGCTGGTGGATGGTGGTTAGAACTAATCACTACACCACTCATAACCAACCACTACCTCACTGATGCCCGAGTGTTGGCGCACTCTAAAAAAGGGATTGATCATCGGTGTTGAAATCGGTAAACAGGCAACAAAAAAGCCTCGGGGGAATCGAGGCTTTTAAGGCTACGGTTGGCATCCGTAGAAATTTGATAGAGGAATAATACCAGATATTTATAGGTTTTACAACCCTTCTGGCAAATTCTAACCATCAATTTCTAGATTAATTTTTAAAGCCAGCCCCACAGTCCTACCCCTTTTCCCCCGACAGGATTACAAGTTATTTTAGTTCTTAGACTTGAAAAGTTTTCAAAACTTTTCAAGTCTGGTTCTATAACTGTTTTCAGGGGAAAACGCGGTGACGCGACAAGTCCAGCCACCGATTGCGGTCGGTTTTTACGGACAACTGTATAACGAAATTGTACGGCCGAACCAGATATGGCGATCTTCTCGCTATTTTGTGCGCCGTTGGGGACCTATTCTAGAGCCATCCCGCTTTTGGGCCGTGATCGGGGCCCGTCACCTGAGCTATTTGTCTGAAGAACAGAACGGCAACTTTAAAGCCTGGGACAATGAAATTGCTGGGGAAGCCAATCTTAGCAATTCACACTACCGCAGGCTAAAAACAGAGATGGGAGAGTCGAGCAGCCCGCTATCGCTATTCTTGAAAAAGGGCTCGTTTAGCTACATAAATGCCCGAAATTCGGGTGGGGATGGACGTGTACGAAAGGGGCGTACACGCTACAACGTGCGGTTAGACGACCCACTGACCCCGGCCGATGCACGCCAGGTTGAAGCGGAGTTACGTGCGGCCGGGCTCAACCGATCCACCAAACCAGAAGAAATCGTCGAAATATTAAAACGATGCCGCATGTTAGAGCAGACACGCTTCTTTGCGGCCGAACATGAGCTAACCAGCACCACTTACGGCAGTTGGCAAGCGGTCTATGTGACCGACATTGTGGCGGCCGTGACCCATAAAAAGATGGCCGATCACCCAGCGATAGTTGAGCAAGCGGAAGCGTTGCACAGCTACCTGACCGGTGGAGACTTTATCGGCCGGCGGTATTTCCGAGACAACTGGTTGCCGGTAATCGGTGCAGGGCCAGCATGGCTGCTGACGTGGCTGCGTAGCTACTGCTTCTTAGATGAAACAACCGGTGAAATCCGCAATGAACTGTCGTTTTCAAAGATCGAGTTGGCTGAGAAGTTGGGAATCCATAAAAACGCGCTCAACAGATGGTTAAAGCTACTTGAACAAATCCCTGATCAACCGTTCAATTTTGTCAAAGAGTTGTCTAGAGCCAAACAGCCGGACAATTCAGTGCTGGTTACCTTTGGTGTCGGCATGTTCGAACCGCTGACGGTGGTGGACCTTGAGAAATTAGGTGATAAGTATGAAGTTGAAAGTGGTCAGTGGCCAGTGATCAGTGATCAGTTTGTTGAACCAGTTCAGTCACCGATACAAGATGAGCGGTACAAAATGAATGGGGCTTTGCCACCTGCGCACACCGATGAGCGGTACAAACCGGAGGTAACCCCTGAAATAGTGGGGGGTGCAAACCAAAATGAACGTTACGCTGATCCGGTGGCTTCTGACCCTACGCACATGAATGAGCGAACTGTCCCCCCAACGCCACAATTTGAGCGGAGCAACGAGACTCATTTGAACGGGACTGCGCACCCATTTGAACGGAACGAGGATTCGGCCGAGTTGCAACACCCACAAATGAACGGGGCTGCTCCTTTAGATGAACGGGGGAACGAACCGAAAAGAGATCACTTATATAAACACCTAAAAAACTTAACAAACAGTTATGAGGGGGAATATGAGCTAAACGAGTCAGACTTTGCCCTGTTGGATGCTGCTGTTGTTGATTTCGGTTCAGATTCAAACCATTTATCAGCCGTTCAGGTGCTTTATGGCTGCTCGGCCGACTTTTTACGCACTATCGGAGCAGATGCCGGTGCAAGCTTAACGGTTCAGGTGTTGCAGATGGGGGTGCCATTAACGACATTGGCCGCTTGGTGGCTGTACGCGTTGGCCGAACCAGGAATAAAACGGCCGGTCCCATTTGTGCTCAAACGGGCGAGTGGCGGGCATGTGGCCCCAGAAACATTTGTGAAACTGGCTAAGCTGGGGCTGGATGAGTGGTTGACCCATGCGTTCGCCTTGGAATTGGGGTTGCGCAATGAGTTACCAAGCTTTGGGCTGTGGGACGGCGTTTACGGTGATTATTCGCTGGAAGCGGTTCCGCTGGTGGGGGGATTGGTGGCGGCGGTGTTGGATCGGGTCGATGCACGGCAAGCGGACGAGGCTGGTAAGCAGAAGCCGGTAAACGGTGAACAAGCACCGAATACCGCCGCAGGTTCTGCGATTTGGGCCAAAGTGCTGGAACGGCTGGCAGGGGATGTCAGCGAGATGGAGCTGGAGATTTTCTTAAAACCGGCCGTGTTGATGTTTGGGTCTGATGGATGGACGCTGTACGCGGCAGATGGGTCGGCCGAAGCGTATTTGAAGATGGTATTGCAATCGAAGATTCTAAATGCGCTACACGAAGTTGGTGTGAGTGGCGGGTTGCAAGTCGTAAGTGGAAAGCATCAAGCTAAAAGTGAGGCGCCACCCGCTGCTGAACCGACTTCAGACCTGTCACGTTCTACGCCACACGCCTCTGTAGATGATTTGTGGCAGACGGTTCTAGGTGAGCTGCAACTGGCTCTGCCCGGCCCGGCGTTTAGCACATGGCTAAAGGATTCCGCGTTGGTGGTAGGGGATGGCGGTCATTATTTGATTGAGGTGCGCGATGAACGGGCGAAGGATTGGGTGCAGAATCGCTTTTTTCATCTGATTGTACAGACGATGGCTGGGATGTTGGGCAGTCGTGAGTTTGATTTGAGTGTGGTTAGTCGGTAGTGGTCGAAGGGGGCAGAACCAACGTCTCTCTTCGGAGCCAATTAAAGCCTGCCCCCTTCGACCACTACAACGAAAAATTTGCTTGGTTTGTGGTTTGCCAACCACGTGTGACATCGAAAGGCGGCCGGGTGATGGGTTGAACTTGTTTTAATCATCACCTGAGCCGCTTTTTGTTTTGTAGGATGTTGTGAGCGTTAGACTTTTCAGCTCATTGTCGGCCGGTTTTGTGTCCCGTTTTAAAACCGATGCTATCTGATACCGTATAGGTCAATGTATCGACAGGAAAATTTTAATTCTGCTACACTCAAGAGGATCGGGCTCGTGCAATCACATTATGTGATCCATTTCATTTGAAACACACGGAGGAAAAATGGATAATTTATTAGAGATGATCGGGAGTCAGGTATCGCCTGATATGGTTGGTCAAATTGGTGGAATGCTGGGTGAAGAATCTGGCGCAACCCAAAAAGCGGTTACGGCCGCATTGCCAGCGCTGTTAGGTGGATTGGTTTCAAAAGGCTCTTCTGAAGAAGGGGCCGGGGAACTGCTCGGCATGCTGAGCGACCCATCATCTATCGGTGGTGGCGATCTGAATCCGGCCGATTTGGTTGGAAACCTTGGCGGCTTTTTAGGCGGTGGCGACAGCAACAATCAGCTCATGAGCATGGGTGGCGCACTGCTTCCGATGTTGATGGGGGATAAAGCAGGGGGCGTCGGTCAACTCATTTCTCAATTTTCTGGGGTAAGTGCTGACTCTTCAAGCGGCATCATGAAAATGTTGGCTCCATTAGCAATGGGTGTACTCGCCAAAAAAGCGATGGGCGGCGGAGGAGGCGGAATGAATCCTGCTGCACTCATGGGGCTGCTTGGTGGCCAAGCCGATTTCTTAAAAGGTGCCGCTATCCCAGGGATGGGTGATGCATTAGGCTTAGGCGATTTAGGAAAACTAGGCGCAGCGGCCGGAATGTTGGGTGGCGTAAAAAATGCCCTTGGTGGGGCAGCTGGCGCGGCCGGTGATATGGCTGGTTCGGCTGCAGGCGCAGTTGGGGA
>JAHDEB010000210.1:4774-10460 GCA_020629055.1 Chloroflexota bacterium | reverse complement strand
AGAATCATTAGGAACCTCTTAACCAAAAGGGACCTATTTCGGGTATACTTTTT
The DNA here is from genome assembly GCA_020629055.1 of Chloroflexota bacterium. Classification (GTDB taxonomy): domain Bacteria; phylum Chloroflexota; class Anaerolineae; order Promineifilales; family Promineifilaceae; genus WTJY01. The sequence goes on along the minus strand of JAHDEB010000210.1, from coordinate 10,407 downwards.
GGCCGAAAGATGGAAAAGTTAGAAAGGGAAAGAAAAAATTGTTTGAAAGTCTTTCCGTTTCTATCCAGCTAAAGATTTATCTAGTAAACCTAATAAATCTTTAGCCCAAGGAAGATGACGAGTTCAACCAGACCAACGACCAATCATGAACGGCCGATCCGCACAACTTCGGCTAAGAAACGACCATTAACCCTTTGGCTTGGGTATGCGTTGATCGCATTTGCATTGCTAACTTTGTTTTATGGGGGATTGGCTTGGTTTGGCGCTCGGGCCGGTGCGGCTGAAAAAGCGGCAACTGTCGCGGCCGAGACCGCTGCGACGTTGGCCCGTCAGCTAGAATTGGCTGAACAAAACTTTCAAGAAGGGAACTACACCCTTACTCAGCGTCGACTTGATTACATTTTATCGGTAGATAATCGTTTTCCGGGTGCACTGGCATTGCGTGACCGTACCGAGAATGCCAAATCGGCCGCTTTTGTACCGGCCGCCACCCCAACCCCAACGGTAACCCCAACCCCCGCACCCACGCTGACCCCATCCCCCGTACCCCCTACGCCAGACCCGGCCGAAGCGGCCGCTTTGCGTGAAGAGGCTTGGGCAACTCTGCAAGAAGAGCTACCAACGTTTGAAATTGAAGAGCAAATTCAGCAGCTAGAAATATTCCGTGCTCAGTACCCAGGTTTTTATAATCGGGAATCGGGCCAGCAACTGTTTGACCTTTATTTAGATCGTGGGGTTGATTTAATGCGGGGCAACGGGGTTGAACGTGGGCTGTTGCTGCTTAGCAAAGCGCGCGAACTCAAAGATCTGCCTGGAGAATTAGAAGGGGAAATCTATTGGGCGGAGCAATATGTCGCCGGTGTCAGTTATGACTCTGTGAATTGGGACCTCTATCTATCCTATTTCCGACCCCTGTGTGAATTTGCACCGTATTATCAAGATTCATGCGGCAAATTAATTAAGGGGCTGGCGTCAACTGCGGCCGATGCCTATTTGGCGTCTGACTGGTGTACGGCCGCCGTTTTATACAACGAGATTCAAGCGATTGACCCCAACGCAACCCTTTCAGACGGGGAATTGATTAGTCGCCTGTCAGAAACAACCTTGGCTTGTGGCCAACCGCTCGAGAATATACCTACGCCAGATAGTGGCGCTGATTTTGCGCCCGGTGCACCTGCACCATTCCCATCCGATAATGATGGATAGGAAGTTCAAGGGTTCGCAGAACAGATAATGTTTCAAGGCGATCGATTTCTACCCCTTTGATGATAGATTGAGTGAAATTTATAAAAATAGACCGCTTTTCTCAACGCATTGATGATAAAGTTGGGTACACTCAAGCAAACAGTAAAATTTTTTACCTTTCATCCACCAACCACTCAGAATGGCAGAACTCGACGAACCGTTAAGTGAAAGAGAGCTGGAAGTCTTGGAACAATTGGTCCAAGGGGCATCGAACAAAGCGATTGCCGGTCACCTATTTATCAGCCCTAACACAGTAAAAGTTCACCTCCGCAATATCAACACAAAACTTGGAGCCAGCTCTCGAACCGAAGCGAGTCGTATCGCCTTGGAAAAGGGGTTGGTCACGCTGCCAGGTATGGAGCTTGTTGCCGAGGCTGAAGTGGAAGCGGAAGTGGAATCTGATCTGGAGCCGGCCGAAGACGAATCGCCATCTGAAACCGATCAGCCCGAAACTGAAATAACGGTTACAGAGCCGGTTGCCATCCAAGAACCAGCTGCACAAGCTGAAGCTGCGGCCGGTTCGTCTGTAAATTTTTATTGGATCGGGGCCGCCGTGCTGATTTTAGCCCTGCTAGGGGTTGTGGGTTGGTTTATGTTCGGCTCCCCTAATCCTGATGGCCAGCCGCAGATCCGTTTTGAACCAGAGCAGCTGGGGGAATCCCGTTGGTTTACCAGCCGTGATTTACCCGAGTCCCTTTCGGCCGCCTCGGCCGTTTCGATCGGGACCGATATTTTTGTGATGGGTGGGCAGCAGCCAGATGGTGAAATAAACGCTGATCTGCACGTTTATGATTCGGCCGAACATCAGTGGCGGACCGAAGCGGTTCATCCCCAACCGGTCATCAACGGGTCAGCCATTTCGCTTGCTGGGTTTATTTATGTCGTCGGTGGTGAAGGTGCAGACGGTCAACCGGCCGACACCACGGCCGTGTATAGCCCGACTGAGAATTTATGGCAGCAGGCCGCCAGTTTGCCGAAAGCCGTAAGTGACGGACTGGTTATATCAGATGGGGCTTCGCTTTATCACCTTGGCGGTGACGGGGGCAGTGGCCCGATCACAGACACGTTTGTTTACGACCCCGCTACCAATGAATGGAGCGAACTGCCTCCACTACCTAGCCCGCGTGCCGGTGCAACAGGTGGCGTCATTGCCGGTAATCTGTTTATGATCGGTGGTCTAGACGAAGCTGGGGAAGCGACGGCCGACTGTTTTAAGTTCGCGCTGGTTGACGAAAGTTGGAGCGAATGTGCAAGCATGGGCAACCGGCGCTCAAACGGGGCTGGGGCCGTTATCTTAAACCGTATTTATGTGTTTGGCGGGGAAACAGGGGCTAGCTTCGGGGAAGTATATAACCCGGAATCAGATATTTGGGAAATTATTCCCCAGCCGATGCTAGACGGATTAGACCCCCCTAATTGGTCTGACATCGCTGTTTCAACCGTTGAAGCAAAGGTTTATGTGATGGGGGGCGAATTTAACGGATCAATGTCGGCCGATGCATTTTACTACTCTCCATTGGTCTATCAATCCTTTATTCCATCCGCCACCAACGAATAACCCGTTGGATTGCGGTCGCCGACCTACTGACCTACAGAACACCGTCTACCGTGACCGGACAACCTCAACACCTACAGACTCCGCAAACTCAACCGCATTTGGCTTTTCAACACGTACCATGACCTGCTGTACTAAGGGATATTCCTTCAAGATCATGGCGGCTACATCATTCACCAAGGTTTCCACCAGCCAAGCTTCCGCCTGTTCTACAAATGCTTTTGTACGCACGGCTACATCATAATAATTTACCGCATCTACAATATCTTTAGTCGCAGCCGCTTTACGCGTATCCGCTTCCATGATCACATTGACGAGTATCGGCTGTTTATTGACCCGCTCATCAGGATTAATGCCCAAAATGCCGTGGCACTGAATGTTTTTGACGATAACTTTATCCATCAACAGATTTTATCCTAAGAATGCCCCTGTCGTTAGAAACTGTTTGATAAATCGAAAAAAGCCATCTTTTACAGGATAGACAGGGTTTTCAGGATGATGCTTTCCCGTTAATTGATCCTCCTTATCTTGTAAATCCTGTCCAAAAAACATTTATCAAACAGTGTCTTAGACTTTGACGGTTTTCAAAACCAGAAAAGCCTTAAGTCTCGCACAATTATTTTATGTAGGGTACACTGCCATTCGGTCATTCCTAGACCAGCAGTACAACCCAATTCCGTAATTATTTTCATAATGACTCCGCCTGTACAAACAACTTTAGTCACTGGTGCCACCGGCTTTTTAGGCAGTGCACTTTTGCCACGCCTGTTATCAGACCCTCAACAAAGGGTTTACGCCATCGTGCGGGCGGCCGATGCTGCAAAGCTTGAGGCCCGTAGACTCAAATATCTATCTAGCCTGCCCGATTGTTTCAACCCGGATCAACTCATCTTTATGAATGGTGATTTAACCAAATCCCGCTTGGGGTTAGGGGATGATGACTTGCGCAGGGTGTTTGATGATGTTGATAGCATTATCCATATGGCAGCCTCGACCCGTTTCGATTTAACCCGTGAACAGGCCCAAGAGATTAATATCGATGGGGGCCGGGAAATCGCAACGCTTGCACAAAAATTGCAAGATCATGGGAGATTTAAACGACTCGATTATGTGAGCACGTGCTATGTGGCGGGCCACCGCAAGGGTCGGGTGTTCGAAAGTGAATGTGACGAAGGGCAGGCGTTTCGCAATAGCTATGAATGGTCAAAGGCGAAGGCGGAGATGCATTTGCGCGAAAAAATGGCCGACGGCCTGCGTGCGGCCGTGCATCGGCCGTCGATCATTGTAGGGGATAGCGACAGCGGGGCGGCCGCCTCATTTTCCGCCCTCTATATTCCGGTGATGGTCTATTATCGGGGATGGTGGCGTACGCTGCCCGGCAACCCCGGCACCATGCTTGATCTTGTGCCTGTCAATTATGTGGCGGATGCGATCTTAAAACTGCGCGAAAACGAAGAGACATTGAGCAAGACGTTTCATCTTGCGGCCGGGGATAGTGCGATTAAGATCGAGGATGTGGTAACCCGTCTCAACACCGTGATTGATGCCCCGCCGGTGCGTTATATCAACCCAGAAACCTGGCGCAGGTGGATTCATCGGCCGATGATCCCTTTCTTTTCATTAACCAAAGGGGGACGAGCGACCCGCCGCGTCATTGAATCGTTTTTGCCCTACTTCACCTACAACCCCCAGTTTGATACATCTGTGTCTGACAAATATTTAGGCGATTTGCGCCCACCATCTGCCCTAGATTATTTTGAGACGGTGTTGCGTTATGCGGTCGAGAATGACTTTAATGGGGAGGGGTAAGGTCGGTTTTCGGTGGCCTTCGGCCCGGTGATCGGTAGGTCAGTCCGCTGCGCTAATCAGTAGATCAGTTTGTTCATCTCGTTGGAATGTCTGCCATTTTATCAACTATGCCACTTCGCTTACATGCAGAATAGTGTTTAACTTGTCGCAGTCCCCCTGAGCTTGCCGAAGGGCAGAGGCTAGGCAAACTTTGGTTTCAAATATCAGTGATTCATGCGCCCGATCATGCCGAGCACGAGAAATTATATGGGCCCCTGACCAAAGTGAGCCACAGCCAACCCATCTACACAATATCTGAAAAATGTCTGCATAATTCCTGCATTTTTGAGCCCTATACTTTGGTCATAAGTAACCGGTTGAAGGCAAACCTTCACCAATAACCAAAATAACCAAAGGAAAAAATCATGAGTGACTTAATTGTTTACACATACGAAAACGAAGAAAAAGCGGCCGAAGTTTTGGCCGAAATCGCCACCCTAAAACAAGACAATGTACAAAAAGCATTGATCCAGATCGAAGATGCAGCTGTTGCTGTTAAAGACGAGGATGGCAACGTTAAAATCAAGCAGACGCTGGAATCGATCGTTAAAGGTAGCCGAATGATGAGCGGCGGCTTTTGGGGATTGCTAATCGGATTTTTGTTCGGCGGCCCGCTTATAGGCGCATTGTTGGGTGTTGGTTTAAACGCCCTGCTTGGACGGAAAATCGACATCGGCATCGACAATAATTTTATCGACGAGTTGAGCAATCAATTAGACGTGGGGAACTCGGCTATCTTTTTGCTAACCAACAACACACCGGTTGAAGATATTGCGAGTGCGCTAAAAGGCCACGGTGGCGACCTGCTTCATACGTCGTTTACCGCAGAATCAGCAGATTTGTTTGTACAAGCGAGTGAACATGAAGAAATTAAAGAGGCTGTAGAAGAACATATGGAAGCTTGATTCGATTTACGATTTTGGATTGACGAATGACGACAGGGTGCCCCTTGGGTATTAATTTACCCATTGCATCGTATAAGCGT
>JAHDEB010000210.1:0-4674 GCA_020629055.1 Chloroflexota bacterium | reverse complement strand
ATTTCAGCCAAGATCTCATCCGTATGCTGACCCAAAGTCGGGGGTGGCATACGAATTTCCGGCATCGTTTCACTTAGCGTATAGGGGAAGCCCAACTGTTTAATTGCCCCAAGGGTTGAATGCTCAACCTCTTGGCTTAGGTTGTAATGCTTCGCCTGCGGATGCTCAAACACCTCGTCGATGTTTAGAATCGGTCCGGCCGGGACGCCCGCCTCTGCCATGAGGACCAGGACATCGTCTCGTTTCCGATTGGCCAAGTTCTCTTCAATCTTTTCAACCAAAAACTGCAGGTTTTCCATCCGGCCGGGATTCTTTTCAAAGCGTGGATCAGCGCCCAATTCGTCTAAGCCCAACGCTTTGCAGAAGCGCTGCCAAATGGCGTCGTTGCCGTTGACGATGTTGATGTAACCGTCGCCCGTTTTAAAGGTTTGATACGGGCCGACGATGCCGTGGGCGTTCCAGGTACTTTTCGGCACGTTGCCGGTCGCTAAATATTTACCCGCATGGTACGAGAGCAACGCCACTTGCCCGCCCAACATCGACGAGTCGATAAACTGCCCTTCGCCAAAGCGCAGCCGGTGGAACAAGGCTCCCATAATGGCGTACGCGCCAAACATCCCGGCCGCGAGGTCGGCAATCGGCACACCAAACTTGGTTGGCATTTCAGGCGGTCCGGTGACCGTCATCACCCCCGACATCCCCTGCACAATCAGGTCATACGCGGTCAGGCTAGCGGCCGGACCTTCTTGCCCAAAGCCGGAAATCGAGCAGAAGATAATGTCCTCTTTCCGCTTTTTGACGTCTTCGTAGCCAAACCCGAGTTTTTCCATTGTGCCCGGCCGGAAGTTTTCGAGCACAATGTCAGCACTTTCGATTAGATCCCACAGTGCCGCTTTGCCTTCTTCAGATTTTAGGTTTAGCGTGATGCTCCGTTTGTTTCGGTTGATGCTCAAAAAGTAGGCGCTTTCTTCCCCTACAAACGGAGGACCCCACTGCCGGGTGTCGTCGCCTGATCCGGGACGCTCAACTTTGATCACATCGGCCCCCATATCGGCCAACATCATGGCGCAAAAGGGGCCGGTTAAAACGCGGGTTAGGTCAACCACGCGGATGCCGTCTAAGATTTGTTTATTTTTCATAATTTGGTTATTAGTGACTAGTGGTTAGTGATTAGCCAGAACTAGTCACTAACCACCAATCACTATCTACTTATTAATAAGATCGCCCCAAAGTTCTTTTTCAGTGGGCACATGTTCGGGGATGGGTCGTGCCAAATAGGTAAAGTTCAAAAAATGTTTATAGGTCAAATTTTCACAGCTGTCGTTTTTGCCCCAGGTGCCCGCCCCCATCGAAAGGGTAAAGTCTAGCCCGTTGTCAAAGCCGCCGCCGTTGTTGTAGCAGTGGGGTTGGTTAACCAGCACGGTAGAGACCGGTGCCGCCATCGCCAATTGGTCGATATGCGCTTGATTGGTTGTGTGGATGCCGCATGAATGCCCTTTGCCCATAAAGTCTAAAATGTCATTGACGGTTTTAACCGCGCTGTCAAAATCTTGAACCCGATAAACGGTGAGCACAACAGAAAGTTTTTCGCCTGAAAATGGATAGTCGGCTCCGATCCCGTCTTCTTCAACGATGAAGAATTTGGCTTGGGCCGCCACGTCGTTTAGGCCCGCTTCATCTGCAATGGTTGCGGCCGACTTCGCGACAATTGCTCGGCTGATGTTCCCATTGGGCCACATCGCATTTTGCAACGCATGTTTTTCGGCCGGATTGGTCAAATAGCCACCGTGGGCGATAAGCGCAGCGATCGTTTCGTCATACCGGCCGTCTAAAATCACCAACGCATTTTCAGACGAACAGCTGGTGGCGTTATCAAACGTTTTGCTGGCAACAATTTTAGGGATGGCGGCGTCAAGGTCGGCCGTATCGTCGATAATGACCGGGGCGTTGCCAACCCCCACACCATGGGTCGGGGTGCCGCTGCGATAACCTAGATCAACGTTGGCAGGTCCGGCGGTGATTAGGGCGTAGTCGCATTGGGCCATTAGCTCGCTGGCGCGCGCTTTCCCCTCGTATTTGTCTTTCCCTTTTAGGCTTAAATACTGCACCAAATCTTCAGGGGCGCCTAAATCGGCCAATGCTTGGCGAGCCAATTTCACATATTCGGCGCAGGCCGGTTCCCCTTTAGGATGCGGGGCCAAAATGACCGCATTGCGCCCTTTCAGCGTAATCATCACATTGTTGACCGGGGTTGCACTCGCATTGGTCGATGGCAAAAGGGCGGCGATGACGCCCATCGGTTTGGCGATGGTGGTCACACCGGTCGCTTCATCAACATCGATGACCCCGACAGACTTCGCTTTTTTAAGGTCCATCATCGTCCCCATCGTTTTACGTTTTACTTTGGTGACTTTGTCTTCATAAACGCCCAAGCCGCTGTGGTCAAATGCCAGCTGGGCCAGTTTCTCTGCGTTGCTGTATCCGGCCCAAGAGACGGCCGCGACCACCTCATCGACCTGCTCTTGAGAGTAAGCATTAAATTTCGCTTGGGCCGCTTGTGCGCGCTCGATAAAAGGTTTGATTAGTTCTTGATCTGACATTTGGTTATCCCACGTGGCACCCTAAAAGTTTTAAATGTTTATTGACGATCTGTCGTTATTTGAACAGTGGCTGATTGTAGCATATCGTTAACCGTCATTTTAGAAAATATTGTTGCAGTATCTTGTCAAAAAGTTAGAAGGGGTAAAAATCTCACCTTGCCTAAGCCAATTCGCCACAAGCGCTTTACAATCTGGGCAATATTGGTAAAACAAAGGCTAATCAGCGGTAGACCGGTGGTTCACAAAATCATGGCTGTGGCTCAAACTGTAAACACTTATAAATTTTAAGTGACTATTCAGGTGTCTTTATGCTTCTCGACAGGATCAACAGTATTTACAGGATGAAGAGCAAAATAATCCTGTTGATCTTGTTAATCCAGTCAAAAGAACTGGGGCACCTGTATAGTTACAATTTTAATTCTTTCTCGGAGAAATCATGCAAGATATATTAACCAATCCCCAAATAATCGCTATTGCGGTTGGAATCATTGGATTCACCTTTGCGCTCTTTTTAGCGCGGAACAAACGAACCCGCTTGATTATGGCGGTATCGGCCGGATTGTTTCTAGGCACCTTAACCTTGTTGATCACTGGGCAAGGTGGGGAAGGACCGGCGAATACCACCATGAGGCTGACCATTTTGATTTCTGCCGTATTGGCGGGGACCATCTTTGTCAACGATCGTTTCAACTACCCACTCGTTCATTATGCCTCTTTGCTGGTCTTGCTGTTCTTTTCTGTTTATGTCTCTGGCATCTTTTTCCCAACCGAATTCTATGCCGACCTGCGCGAAGGGATCGCCCTTGAGATTTTAGCTGGTGGGTTTTCGACCTTTTTGATCTTTTTGACCATCGATTCGTTTAATGACCAAGATGCGGATGACCGACATGCAGAGCTTTTGGCGCGGATCGATCAGCTGCAGGCACATCTCGATTCATTAGATGTGCAGAATAAAAAGACGCTGCATGGGTAGAAGCAGGCGAACGATTTAATCTTTGTAATTTTTCAGCCCCCTAACTATTTTCGTCAGATTGGCCCAGTTTTTAGCTTATCTTGCCGAAGAACACAGATCCTTTTGTCAAACTGGACCAAACTGCTGAATAATAACTAATCTTTGATAGATGGGGAGCTGGCTGAAAGCTGATTAGCGGTTTTCGATCGCCCGTGTATGGGTGTCCAACACATGGGGCACCGCTTCGCTGTCTTTCCGCCCCCAGCCACATTCCGTCGCAATGCCGAAATTGCTGACGAATTTTTCGGCCGCTTTGATACGCGCATCGTCGCTGTCACTGTTTTTCGGCTGGAGGAGTCCCAGATAAAGTTCAGTTTCTGAGCCTATTGCAAGATCGGCCAATGGTGCGAAAAACCGCTCGTCAGCGGCGGGGTTTGAAACCGGGATATGTATAAAGTTGACCGGCCGAGAGATAGCCTGCGCGATGCTGTTTGCCAACCCAACACTGACCCCCATATCTTTTTGTTTAACCAGCGGTGCATCAACCGGACTGCCGTAGCACAGGTGAAAACCTAACTCGACCCCTTCAGGTATCGCGCCCCCCAACTCACCAATAACCGGCGGGATATTTTGACTATCGTAGACCCAGTCGGCCGGAAAATAATTTTCGAGCAGTAATATCTCCTGACAACAATCCCATTGGATCGCCAGTTGATCATGGGGGATTGCGGCGCAAATGTCGGCCACTTCTCCCAAAAGCGCTTCTTTCATGATGCCGATGTACGCTTCTTGCGAATCGGGATGGAAGTAGAGGAGGCCGGTCGCGAAGGGGGTGGGAATGCTGACTTGAAAACGGACCCCGGCCGGAATTTTCCCTGACGCTTTTAAGGCCTTAAAGTCAGCATACGAGTCTACTGCGGCCGAGGTATATCCCAACGGCCGGAACTTGATTTCGTCTAGCGCCAACTCTGGGTTAAGCACAAACAGGTGGTTTTCGCGGCTGACGCCCCCGTCTAAGTCCCGAATAGGCACCTTACGTCCGGCCGGGTCTAGCATGACGGCCGGATGTTGTTCGAGCATGTCATGCTGAAAACTAATCCAGCCGGACCGATTGCCGGTTTC
>JAHDEB010000209.1:2656-10488 GCA_020629055.1 Chloroflexota bacterium | reverse complement strand
GGGGTTTCCCCATCGCCTCCATCATCTTGTGCGGGAGTAGCCCCGCCAATTAATGAACTATCGGCCGAAGCAAAAGGAGCAACAACAAGAAATACCATCATGACTGTGGTCATAAACCACGCTGATTTCCAGAAGCGAACTTCTGTCGATTTTTTCTTGTCTTTCCGCTTATCTGAAGCAGAATCTGATTGATTAAAAAAACTCATGGCAACCTTCCCTTAAGGTAAAATATGTTTAGAATTTCAGAAATGGTTCATTTAAATAAACCGCAGAAAATCATGAGGCGCAGTTCGCCCTAGGATTCAAGATGTAAGTATCCAAAGTGGAAACTGGGTGTGTTATAGAGAATAAATACCAGAACATAGGCTATTCATGGCTTCTTTATGGTGATTAAAACCGATGGCCTAGGAGATGAGTTGGGTGCTTGAGCAATCAAAACGATTTGGAGAAAAATCGATCTGATGGTTGAATACGGTTTCAAAAATTTTTTAAAAAAGAGAAAGATATGATTGAAAATATTGATACAGTATCTGAAACGATTCGGGAAACGTTTGTACAAATCGATTCCGTTCGGGAGGATGCTTATAAAATCTCGCGCGAAATCACAAAAATATGCGCCAATGCGATTCGGGCAGTACATCGTAGCGAATGGGAATTAGCTGAATCTTTAACGGCCGAAGCACGTGAAATGGCGACACAAATGGTGAGCGCAACACAAGACCATCCCCAAATTCATTGGGCCGGCTATACCCAAGATTGTTTGAAAGAATATGTAGAAGCGGAGCACACCTATGCATTGATTCGAGATTTGCCTTTAAAAAGCCCCACCGAACTCAAAGTAGAACCGGCCGCTTGGCTCAACGGACTCTCAGAAGCGGCAACAGAATTACGCCGTCGCATTTTAGACATTTTGCGCCACGGGCATGAGTCTGAGGCTGAGCGACTATTGGCCAAAATGGATGAAATTTATAGTTTGTTGGTGACGTTTGATTTCAGAGATGCGATTACAGGGGGGCTACGTCGCCGTACCGATACATTGCGGGCTGTACTTGAACGGACCCGAGGGGATATCACGACCAGTGTACGGCAGGCTAAGCTAACCGAGGCGTTAAAGGCGTTGGAAGGTAAGCTGAATCAATAAACCAAAAAAGGTAACTAATCAGCAGGATGGGTTTTACCCACGGCCGATTAGTTACCTAAAAAAATAGAATTGCGGGCGCGTTATGTTGTAGGCATTTCGTTAAGTTCAACTACAACTTGATTAAGATCGTATCTGCCAGTTCAAAATCAAGGTCGATAGGTTCAGTTTCAGCGGTAAGCTGAAGGCGATAATTCTCTCGGTCTGCAGAGATGGCTAAAACTTGAACCTGTGTGCCTGGCAGTAACTTTAATGCCCCCAAGCGGCGTAAAAGCTCAGAATCGCTGTCACTTGCAATGCGAGAAATTTCTCCGTGGTCCCCAACAACCATCGTCGTCAGCGGCCGGGTTTGTACTTGGGGCACTGTCCCATCCATTCGTGGAATGGGGGAGCCATGCGGGTCAAACTCCGGATAATTCAAGTAAGCTGCAATTCGTTCTTCAAGCTTTTCGCTGATGACATGCTCCAAGAGGTCCGCCTGCTCATGCACCTCATCCCATTCAAACCCCAGCGCTTTCATTAAGTAGGTCTCAATTAGCCGATGGTGTCGAATAACTTCTAAAGCGATTTTTCGCCCCTCATCCGTCAGGGTGACCCCATAATGCTTTTGATAATTGACCAGCTCTAACCCCGATAGTTTCTTCAGCATGCCTGTAACCGAAGCAGGTTTTACCTGCCTCGCTTCAGCCAACCGATTGGTGCTTACTGGCGACTCTTCCTGAGCCAACCGATAGATTGACTTGAGATAATCTTCAATCGCTTGATGAGACATCGCCCCACGGCTGGAACGAGATGAATCCGGAATATCTTGAATTTTTGGCATAAAACAAATTAAAGAAACTGCTGATTGATAAGGCAAACGTTGACGCTTTTAGAGGTTAGACAAACATATTTAAATCTGTTTGGGATGGGTAATATAAACTTTCCACCTTCAACCGGTCAAATCTCTAACCATTTTATACAGAAGCTTTCACGCTTAAACAATGGTCTATTGACAATTGGGTAGGTTAAACTCAAGTTCGATCTATTTGAAGGATTAATGTCATTCGGGTTTTAAAAAGCCCACCCTTGACCGAAAAAGGTATTTTAAGAAATACGGTTATCCATCTATCTTCCCTAAAATTTAGAAAGTCTATATCACCATTCGGTAAAAGACTTCACCACGCAGCCTTTCAAAACACACCAAGTTTTTTCCAAAAGAGAGAGATTGATAAGCTATCAGGGATGAGCGCAAGACATGCAGGATAACCTCGGATTGACGAAGGTGTTGAGTTATCAACTCGTCGTTTCCGTTTGAATTTAGAACAAGATTTTTTACAGATATTGAATCCATGAATCGTTTATCAATCGGTCAGCGTATTGCCGCATCATTCGCACTTCTCATTTTACCCATCGCGATCGCTGCTATTTTTTTCCTAAGCCAACAGGCTGCTATGTTCCAGCAGATTCGGGTTGCCCTCATGACCGAGACCGCAAAAGGGGAACTACTTGCAGGCCATTCTAAGTTTTTGTCGGTGCAACAAGATTTGCATCAGGCAATCGCCGGCCGAAATGCGGCCGCCGTAGGTGAAGTCTTGGATGGTCCCGTTATCAGCCGAACCGATTTTGTGTCTGACGAGCTGTTGCTTCAAAGTGATGGGGTGGCCGGATTACAAAGTTCAAGGCGTAAAATTGAAAACGAACTGTTGATATACGGATCGGTCGCGACACAAATCTGGGAAGCCGCTGTAGCAGATGATTGGGAAAAAGCTGATTTGCTCCTAAACAATGAAATGGCTGCGGTTGAGAATGAATTAGAGATGATCGTCTACCGCTTCGATCAAACAAGCGCTACTCAGCAACTCAACGAAGGGACATTTGATATTACCACCGCCCAAGGAGATACGGTTTTGCTGACCGTGCTTGGGTTTGGGGGCATTATCGGTCTTATTCTTGTCGTCGGTTTTCTACTCACCTTTTCAGTTGCCATCCCCTTAAATAGAATCAAAGAAAGCATTCAAACATGGCAGAGTGGCGATTTAACCCACCGAATGTCGATTTGGGGACGCGGTGACTTTAAAGAGATCGCTGAAGGGATGAATGATACCGTCGGCCGAATGTCACACGGTTCGACCGGTAATCGAAGCCATGGCACGCCCCATAAGCTTGGTGCAGGTGCCGTTGACCCTAGCCCACTCAATAACCGAATCCATGCCTTGGAGACAAGCCTAACCATCGCGCAGCATGCCGCTTCCGTGCGTGATTTAACCCACCTCTTGCCTCGGCTGATCGAACTGCTTCGACAACGGTACAATCTTTATCATGCGGCCGTCTATCTCATAGAAGACCAAACGGAACTTTTGGTTTTAGAAGCTGGCACACTTATTAACGATCGGCGCACGATGCCGATTAATGAAAGAAGCTTGGTCGGCTGGGTCGCCAAACATCAGCGGCCGGGATTAGCAGAAGATGTGACCCAAGATCCTCGCTATTACGAATCGGGCCAAACTTCTGAAACGAAATCTGAGCTTGCACTACCCTTGATGGCTGGCAATCTTTTCTTGGGCGTCCTCGACCTGCATAACGCATCTGATACCCCATTTGGTCGGGACCATGTGCTGCAATTTCAATCGATCGCTGACCTGATTGCGATGTCTGTGCGCAACTTGCAAATTATCGAAGGGGGAAGAGCTCGACTCCACTTAGCCGACGCCCTCAAAGAGATCGGGGAAGTGCTTGTCTCATCGTCTGATTTACCTGACCTGTTTGAACTCATGCTGAAACAGTGTGAAAAACTAATCGATTTTGATGGAGCCGCCGTTTTATTGTGGAATGGCAAGATGCTTGAAGTCAGCTCGAACTATAAAAAACTACGGGTCCCTACAGGCACACGCATCACACCCGATTATAACGACCCTGACGATGTTTTTATGACGATCCAAGAAGAAGGTCGGCCGTATATCGTCGATGTGCCGAAGGCGCTTAAGGTGAGCAAGCGGTGGCAATCGCTGTTCTTGGGCGGTTGCTGGATGGGAATCCCGTTCTTAAACGAGAGTGGTGTTGCCGGAATCGCCTGCTTTGCCCGCTTCCAATCAGAACCGTTTTCGGCCGAAGACCGCTCGATTGCGACCACCATCATTAACCAGTCTTGGCTCGCATTAGAAAACTTTCAGCAGAAAGAAAAAATCGCCCGATTGCGCGAACAAATGGAGTTTGAACTGCGGAATAGGACCGAAGCGGTGCAAGCCGCTTACACAGACTTGGAACGGCTTGATCAAACAAAATCCCGTTTTGTTAGTATCGCTTCCCATGAGTTAAAAACGCCAATCACCATTATTCGGGGATACGGGGATATTTTGCAGCGCCAAGAAAAGATCCAATCAGATCCACAGAACAAGCGGATCGTTGATGGGATTTTGAAAGGAGTAAATCGGATTAACGAGCTGGTCGAAAATCTACTCGATTTGACCCGTATCGATTACCGTACGCTTGAAATCCGGCCGGAGCCGATCCGAATGAAGGATTTGTTCGACAACATCAAGAACTACTTCGAACCGCAAGTGGCCGAACGCAAAATTACACTGGAATTCGAGGAGTCGACCCAACGGTTGCCGATCATTGACGCCGACTTGGTAGGCATTCGTAAAATCTTTGAGCATCTCATCAACAACGCAGTTAAATACACCCCTGATGGTGGGGAAATTACCGTTTCAGCCAGCTCTTGGCTGGGGGGAGCGCCACAGATCGATTGGCCCGACGATGGGGTTCACATCATGATTCGTGATACAGGGATCGGCATTGATATCATGGATCAAAAGCTTATCTTCGAGAAGTTCTTCCAAATCGGTGAGGTAGACCTGCATTCAACCAGTAAAGTTGAATTCCGAGGAGGCGGCCCTGGTCTGGGTCTAGCCATTGTGCGAGGCATTGTCACCGCACACAATGGGATGGTTTGGGCACAAAGCCCAGGCTATGATGAAGAGGCCCTGCCTGGCTCAACGTTCCATGTCGTACTACCTCGCAGACAGACATCTGATCAAGTTCGACCAGACCTATTCCCTGCTTTAAGCACAGACATGATGGAGACTGCGCTAAGCAAAGCGGTAGACGTAAACGTTTAGGCCATTCATCTTTATTTAGAATTTCTGTGGAGCCGAGACTGTCGATTCTTGACTAAAAACCGGCCGCCTGACCATCATTGCGCGGTTCTGATCCACCGATATAGACACCGGTCTCCGGATCGCGAACAATCGCCTGCCCACCCCCATAATGCAACGTTTCCGCCTGAGCAAGCGGCATGAGCTTATGCCCGCGCAAACGCATTTCTTCAACCATTTTGCCACCAAATGAGGGCTCTAATGCAAACAGCTTCTCTTTTTGCCAGTAGAACCGTGGGGCGTCCAGCGCTGCCTGAGGGCTCATATTGAAATCGACCAACGCGCTGCCAACTTGCAGGTGACCTTGGGGCTGCATAAAGCCACCCATAACCCCAAAACTAGACCACGCTTGGTCATCTTTGGTGATGAATCCAGGAATGATCGTATGGAACGGCCGTTTGCCTGCCGCCGCTTCATTCGGATGCCCTTCTTCAAGTGTAAAGTTAGCCCCCCGATTTTGCAGCTGAACGCCTGTTGTTCCGGCCGTAATGCCACTGCCGAACCCCATGTATAAACTTTGAATCCAGCTAACCATATTCCCTTCAGCATCGGCAACTGTTAGATAGACGGTGTCTCCCCGCTGTTGCGGTTGCCCGGCCGAAGGGGTCAAGGCCGACTTGCTGTCGATAAGCCCTCTGCGTAAATCGGTGTAGCTGTCACTCATCAACTCCGCCATCGGTATTTGTGCATGTTTGGGGTCAGCGATATATGCGTGCGCATCTGCAAAGGCTAGCTTGATCGCTTCCATCATCGTGTGGGTATATTCATAAGTGCCGTGCCCCATCGCCTGAACATCGAACCCTTTCATGATATTTAGGGCCAACAGGGCGGTGAGCCCTTGCCCATTGGGTGGGATTTCGAAAAAACGATACCCAGGGCGATATTCAACACTAATCGGTTCAACCCATTCCGCTTTGTATTTGGAAAGATCGTCGGTTGATAAAAACCCACCATCTGCCTGGACCGCGTCAGCCATTTGTTTGGCGATATCCCCTGTGTAAAGCGCATCGTACCCATTGTCTACGATGGCCTGCAGGGTGGCTGCCACTTCAGGATTTTTAAAAATTTCACCTGGATTCGGTCCACGGCCGCCAGGGTAAGGGAGCCATACTCGCTTTGAGTCCTTTAAGCGGCTCATTTTTTCTTGTGAACGGCCCCATTGCCAAGCGATGCGTTCACTGACGGGATACCCGTTTTTTGCATAATCAATCGCACTCTTTAGGATCCGGTCTAAGGGTAAACTGCCAAATTTGTTGAGCGCCATCTCCCATCCACGCACAGCGCCCGGCACCGTAACGGCTAGCCCACCCAATGCAGGAAATTCACTGTGCCCCAAACCACGCACATGGTTGGCCGACAACCCGGCCGGAGCAGGGCCGCTGGCATTTAAACCAAACAATCGTTTATCTTTCTCGGACCAAATTAAGGCGAATGCATCGCCCCCAATTCCGGTTGAACACGGTTCTGTCACACATAAAGTGGCGACGGTAGAAATGGCAGCATCGATCGCGTTGCCGCCTGCGCGTAAAATGTCGATACCGGCTTGGGTCGCCAACGGTTGGCTTGTTGCGACCATCCCATTTTGCCCAATAATGTTTGAACGCCGACTGTTAAAATGTGTGTGAAAATTGATCATGGAGTTGATTCCTTAAATTGAGGGGAATAAAGTGTTAACTGGATTACACCTTAAGCGCAGATGTAATCTTTTTTTCATAAAATACTATGGAAATTGCAGAAAGGAATCATATCTCAAAAATAAAGAAAAGAGATACCTTATCCCCGAATCGCTGGTTTAATTGACCGTAAGAGAGGCGATAGAGGAGTGCAGACCAAGAAAAGCTATCAGAGGACAATCACCCAGCCGACCGCGACCACCGCGTAATGTGTGATTCAGAAAGGGAACATCGTGAAAAACTTAAACCATCTTACACATAGTCCAAACGGGTTAAATTCGGACTATCGCAAGCCATCGATGAATCTGAGTAGGGTGCGTGAACATCGCACAGTGATTATTGAGAAGGCTCTGCATGAAATGCGCAAGGCAAAAAGACCGGAAGGGATTACGGCCGAATTTCTCATCGATCAGATCAACGTACCTGATCATGTATTCTTCCGCCTATTTGAATCGTTCGACGACTTTCAAAACGAGCTAATAAACACAGGCTGGAAAGATCTGTTGCGAAAATTGCGCCATGTTGCCGCTCGCACTTCCGGCCGTGAAGCATTAGAAGCGATCATTGCTGCATATCGTGATTTTGTGAACGAAAATCGAGGAAGCTACTACCTGTCAGTTTGTCAGGGACGAGACACCGCCATTGGACGTAAAAACCTAGCTCAATTGCTGCGTTTGCTGCACATCGTGCTGGCATCGTGCAATTTAGGGACCATCGATTTTGACATTGCAGCCCGGAATTTGGCTGACGTGTTGCAAGGGCTTGCGGTCATCGAAATTACTGGAGAGAAACACGGATACGTAGACTCAACGGTGACTCACCTGCTAAACAATTACCTGCACGGCGTTTTTGACGAGAAATAAAAGAAATCATTCAGGCCCCAAC
>JAHDEB010000209.1:0-2556 GCA_020629055.1 Chloroflexota bacterium | reverse complement strand
AATTACCTGCACGGCGTTTTTGACGAGAAATAAAAGAAATCATTCAGGCCCCAACTATTTTCGCCAGATTGGCCCAGTTTTTAGCTTCTCTTTCCGCAGAACGCAGAGTCTGATGTCAAACTGGCCCAAACTGCTGAATCATTGCTAATAAAATAATTGACTAGGCGGGAGCTGCAGTACCAACCCAGAAATGGTTTGGTTGCATAAACGAGGCTGCACGAATATTTACCCCTTCTATTTCCACCTCACCCTCTACTTTATCTTTCATAGCCTCTGGGTTCACAAAGCACATCGTTGGTTTTGGCCCATAATTTTCCTTGTACCAAGCCAACGCCCGTGTAATTTTATCTTCCATTGATCGATCTTTATTATCGTCGAGCCAAAGCATGCCTTCATTCATCATTTTAATTGTCCTTTTCTGTTTGGGCCGCCTCTTCACGAGAGACGGTACTCGGCCGTGCAATTCTACGGACCTTTTTCGGCGTTTTCTTTTGAGCCAAGCGGGGTGGCCGCTCAAACCGATTTTTCAAGACGGGCGGCGTTTCATCTAAACCACTTTGCCAGGGGTCAAACGGCTCACCTTCATTTTTTGTAGGGCTTGTTGTGTCTTCAGTAGTCTCACTTGTTGGGTCTTCACGATTTTCACGGCTGATTTCCGCTGCAAAAGACGCAACTTCATCCGGTTCAGCGTTCTCTTCGTTCGACGCCGGGCTTGATTCTTGGGCCGACGGCTTGGGGATCGGTTTAAATGAGGAGCGGCTGGCGATTTTAACTTTGGGTAAGCGACTCCTTCGAATCTGCTTGTCAATTTCTTCGGCCGAAGGCTCAACTGGTTCTTCTTGAGCGCTGTCGTTATTGTCTGGATGCAGGTCAAATAAGTCGAAGTCATCGTCTTCTGCTTCGGCATCTTCTAGATCTTCTTCCGGTTCGTCATCTTCTGATATTGCCCAAGGTTTGAGCGTTTTCCAGCCGAGCTGGTGTTCTTGCTCCTCGATCGGTTCAATTTCAGCTTCAATTTCAAACGGATGCTCTTGCGGCGTTTCATCGTCAGCCGCGTTTAGCTGATCCCATTCTTCTTCGTCATCGTTTTCAGTTAGAGGTTCACCGTCCTCCGGTTCTGAGTGATGCGCAGCTGGCGAATTCGAGGCGGCGTCGGCCGTCATCCAATGATTGTTGAGCTGTGTATAAATCGATTCTTGACGCACTTTTCTAAGCGGTCGTTCTGAAAGCGGTTTTTGTGTGATGACCTCAATCTCTTCTAGATCATCCTCATAATCTTCCTGATCTTCTTCTTCGACCAGAATGTCATGACCTTCATCGATTTCAACCTCTTCATAAGGTTCTTCTTCTACCCACTCTTCTACATCGTCGCCATAGTCGGCAGAATCATCGAATAGATCCCATGCGAGTAAAGTTGGTTGATTGGGCTGAGACGCATGCACCAAGTAGCGGTCCAGATGTTTTTCGCCTACCCAAGCGGCGTGAAAATGGTAGCCGCGGTCATTGATGACGGCTAAAAATTCACCGTTACCGTCTAGATATTCAGCTTCTGAATTGTCACGGCCGGTCGCAAAGGCTGCTTGCCCGGCAGAGTGAACTTTTCCAACAATGCGGTCTACTTTTAATCCGGCGATCAAATCTTGAAGCCGGCCGTCTTCTGGTCGATTGGTGGCTAAAATCACCCCGATCCCAGTTTGTGGTCCGATATCTAAAATGTGTTCAAGCTGCTGGTGAAACGTTGGGCCAGCCACAGGTAAAATGTTTTCGACATTGTCGATGACCATAAGGATCTGAGGCGTATTTGTTTTATGCTTTAGCCGGTGGTCCGCTTCTTTTGAAATAAATTCAACGATTTCACAGACTTCGGCCGGATTTGTCGGGGGGCGGTTCAATAAATGGGGCAGTCGGCTAAACTTTTTCAGCTCTGAATGATCGTAATCGAAACCGGCTTTGCAGCTGCCATCGACGATAACAAGCTGAAGCTTTGACGGCCGACTGGCTAGAACCAAAGTTAAGACCAATGAGCGAAGTAATCCTGTTTTCCCAGCATGAGGCCCGCCAGAAATTAAGAGGTGGCGCTGTGGATTGTCGGCCGACCAAACCATCGGTTTTTGGTCACCCGACCAGCCGAGTACCGAGAGTAGGGGGTGCACCACTTGCAGATGTCTGAGCAGTGGCACCAGTTCAACTTTCGGCCGGGTTTTTTTGCGCAGGTTGATTTTTACCTCGCCATTGGCCCGATCTACTTTGAACTGAAATCCATTGATGAAATCCCCAAGTTCGCGCCCCATCGTTTTAAGGTGTGCGAGTTTACGCGCTAACTCATCAGAAAAAGCAGGCTCTTGGTTATTGTATTCGTTTGAATGATAAGGGTGATTCTTAAGTGTCATTCTACAAGTCCATCTCGAAAAAGATCGTATGTTCTATAATAGAATGAATGTTCTAAGTTGTCAAATAAAGAAAAAGGAAAGAAGTTTCAATTTTTTAAGTGGCCTACTTTTCTTTCTTATCTCGGTTCAAATAAATGAGGGTGCCTGATAAGATGGCAGACGCTGC
>JAHDEB010000019.1:20848-51360 GCA_020629055.1 Chloroflexota bacterium | reverse complement strand
GCACAAAGCGGTTAGGTTTTAGGCAGCGTTGCCTCTGGCCATACTTCAAATCTAACTTCTTAATTGTTTAGGTAAATGTACAACCGAGACATTGCCCAATTGCATCGAACCATCTTTTAGGATTGTTCCCTGCACCGTGCCACAATTTGGATAGTGCCAAGCACGAGTCGCTGTATGAAACCCTTGAGGGTTACGAATCATCGACCGAGTTGATCCCCAAATGTGGCGTAGCATAAAGCCACGCAAGAAAAACCCATGGCAAAAAATATATGCCAGCTTGAAATCTGTTTGGATCAGCTTTTTATCCAACAGATCAAGTCTTTTTGTAAAGTCTCGCAGCGATTCCGCTCCAACCCCATCCCCGTCCTTGAAATCCGGATCATTTTTATCCCAATGGGCTTTGTAATGTTCGATACGATGCTCCATGCTTAATCCTTCATATCGAAAAGAGCATAGTTGCCGAAACTCCTCGATCGGCCACGTTGCGACCCGCACATCGCTATAGCGTTTGATTGTCGGTTCGGCCGTTTGAGTGGTTCGGATAAAAGGAGAGACCACAATTAAGTCCGGTTTTTTGCGCCAATGTTTGCCAGTGGCGGCCGCCTGTTGCCTGCCTTTGTCGGTTAGATGGGTTTTGCCTAACCCTCGGGAAACTTTTCCAGCATTGTCTTCGCTTTGGCCATGTCTGATGAGTACAAATTTTTTCATTTGAGAGGGGCAAGGAGCAATCGGCAAGCGCCGTTACGTTCCTTGGTCAATAGTTTTTTGATCGAATTTTGATCGGAAGTAGGGGAAGTGGACGTTTTGGAGATCAGACAATTTATGTTCTCATCTCTGCCGGAATGTGCTCATTTGAGTGTTTGCCAATTAAAACTGTGCCGTCGTCTTTGACAACGCCTGGAACGATAGCGCAATTGCCGACCCAAAAGACCCCGTTCATTATACTATCTAACCCCTGCATATTGAGAGTGAGTTCAGTACTACCGATAGCATGTTTGACCAGCAATGTCTTGATAAAGAAGCCATGGCTAAATGCATAGATGATCTTCGCATCTGTCTTTCTTAGATGCTCTTCAAATGCATCTGTGCGCCCTACTAGGTCGGCCCAAGATTCTGTGCCATGTCCGTGGGTGAAATGGGGGTCATAACGCCCCCAATGGTCGTGAAACAAGGGGATCATTTTTTCAATCGTTAGACCATGTTCCATATCGTCCCGCAGCTGGTGAAATTCTTCAATCGGCCAAACTTCATGTCGCGCATTGGGGAATTTTTCCCGGGTAGGCGCGGAAGTCTGATGGGTCCTCAAGTAAGTTGAGGTCACGATTAAGTCTGGTGTTTTGTTAAGGTGTCCGGCCGTGATTTTGGCCTGCTCTACCCCCAAAGCGGTAATCGCTTCTTTATCATGAGAGACCGCTGGCTGTCCAGCATTGGCCCCGCTCTGTCCATGGCGAATCAAATAAAATTCCTTCATGAACTGATTTTACAGGGTGAGCGCTAAATAAAAAAATCAAATTCAAAAGGTAGTCGATTTCATATCAACATGTTTTTATCTTTTGATTTATGCGGAACATTTTCGCTCTATTCACCCAACATCACAAGGGGCATGGGGTCCAATGGGTAAATGGCCTCCCTGTATGTAAAGGACAAACCCCATGGATTTAAACGATCAATTGATTGTCTTTAAGGCCTGTTTTGGATCGTTATTGTGCTGTTTGATTCGTTGCAGGCATTTTCAGTTCGTAGGCATCGTCCCGTTTGTCTTGGCCAAACGTTCAGTTTCTTCATCGATGATGGCCCGCAACTGCCGAGTTATCGGGTCGAAATCGGCCGATTTTTTGCCGTAATGTAAGTTAAATCCATAGTCAAAGTCGGCCGGGTTTTTCCCTTGGGTGTGTTGTAACACCGTTTCTATCTTGTCCAGCGCCTTTGCCAGCTTCGCTTCAAATGTCTGTGCCGCTTCATACTCGTCCCATAAACTGATCAGCTCTGATTTTAGATTCGCAGGCAATAGCTCCACCAAGCTCAAAAAATCTTTGCGTTCCTCAATACTTTTGTCTACTCCGGCAACTTGATGAATGGCCGGAATATCCCCACTGACCGCTTCCCCCAAATCATGAATAATGCACAGTTTTAGCAGTTTGAGCTGATCTAGATCTGGATAATTTTCGGCCAAAAGCATCGCCATCAGGCACAGACGCCAAGTGTGCTCGGCCGTGCTTTCTTCGCGCCCTTCGCTTGTGTGTGCGCTACGAAGGGTGTTTTTCAGCTGTTCGGCCGAGCGTAAAAAGTTGAGGATACTGTTTAATTCTTTTGAATTCATAGAAATTCGTACTACATTATTTATGGATTATCGACACCGAAAGCACGATGTGTCATGTGGTGCAAGTATACTCTTTTGCTCAAACTCCCCATAAAAACTTTGTCTCTTTAGGTTACAAAAAAAACTAAAACGGCTTACAATACGTATTGTGAGTTTAACGTGAGGCTCAATATACCTACACCCTACCAACGCCCACAATTTTGTTAAATTCACAAACCATCTTTTTTAGATGATATTTTAGGATAAAACACTATGTTAGGTTGGCGGAAAAAGAACCAAAACGGAAATGTAATCTCGGGAGACTATTCACAAAGTTCACTAATCGATTTACGCGGAATAGACAAGGCTTACGAAACGGAAGCTGGCCCTTTTCTCGCATTAAAAGAGCTGGATTTAAAAGTGGATCCGGGTGAATTTGTGGCGGTTGTTGGTAAGTCAGGGTCGGGTAAATCTACTCTGATTAATATGATCACCGGCATCGACCGGCCAACAAACGGCGAAGTGATTGTTGATAAAACCCCTATCCACTTATTAACTGAAGGAAAAATGGCGGAATGGCGCGGCCGACACATGGGCATCGTTTTCCAGTTTTTCCAACTGTTGCCTACACTCACCATTGCCGAAAATATTATGTTGCCGATGGACTTTTGCAACATGTACAAGCCAAACGAACGGTATGATCGTGCAGTTCATTTGTTGAGCTTGGTTGAAATGGAAGAGCAAGCAAACAAGCTACCAAATGCGGTTTCAGGTGGTCAGCAACAGCGTGCGGCTATTGCACGGGCCTTGGCCAACGACCCACCCATCATTGTGGCTGACGAACCGACCGGTAATTTAGACTCGAATACGGCTGATGCGGTTTTTGCGATGTTTGAAAAGCTGGTTAACGAAGAAGATAAAACGATTCTGATGGTGACCCATGACAATGATTTGGCCAATCGTGTCAAACGAAAACTTACCATCGCTGATGGTGAAATTTTGTCTGACGAAATACTAGAAAAAGTGTTGGCTTAACGATAGGGAGATGAGATGGAGATAGGGTGGTTCGCAATGAATTCCCATTCATTGATCTTTCTGCTTTGAAGACGAATCTATTCCCCCCTTTTTCTTTCCCCTTTTCCCTATCCAATTAAATTATGATACGAATGCGTTGGAAAAAGGTGTTTAGAGATCTGACGTCTAATTTAAGTCGGACGATTTTGGTTGTCGTTTCTATCGCCGTTGGTGTGATTGCGATCGGAATGGTGCTTGGCTCTCAAGCGATTGTTGAACGAGACCTGCCACGTGATTTTCAAGCGATTGGGCCGGCCGATGCTTTTGCAATTACGTTTACCAACTTTGATGATGACATCGTTCGCCGAATTGAAGCGATGCCAGAGGTCGAAAAAGCTGAAGGGCGTCGAATCATTTCGGTACCGTTTAAAGTTGATCCAAACGGTGACGATTGGCGCAACCTGCAACTTTCTGCTGCTGATAATTTTGAAACGATGGAGCTTAACAAGGTCGCCTTAGAAGAAGAGATGGCGGTGCCGCCCAAAGATGGCACATGGCCACCACCTGAGGGGACAATTGTTATTGAAAGGTCTGCACTGTCGCCCAATTTGGGCTTTGCCGGGGTTGAATTAGGGGATTCAATCACAGTTAAAGCACCCAACGGAAAAGAGCGTCGCTTGCAAATTGTTGGGACCGCTCATGAACTTAACCAGTTCCCACCCCAACTGGCACAAACCGCTTACGCTTATGTCTCATTTGAAACAATGGAGCTGCTGAGCGAACCGCAAGAATACAACCAACTTCTATTTACCGTATCCGAAGATTTTTGGGCTCAATATGAGTTCCTCAACCTTTCATCTGAAGACCGGACTGAACTTGCAGCGGAAATTAGCCGCGTGGGTGAATTGGTTCAAAAAGAAATGGAGGCGGCAGGGGCAACGGTTTTATTTGTCTTTGCATTTCCCCCAGGGCAGTTACCTACCCAAACGATTTTAGATGGTATTTCATACTTGTTGATTGCGATGGGTGTGTTGTCATTGCTGTTGAGTATCTTTTTAATCATTAATACCCTTTCAGCGATTTTGACACAGCAAGTTCGCCAAATCGGAATTATGAAAGCGATTGGTGCCCGGACACCACAGCTAACCTGGATGTATTTTGGGCTGGTTTTGATCTTCGGCATGATCGCCTTGGTGATATCAATCCCGCTGGGCGTTGTACTAGCTGGCGGTTTGTCTCAACTATTTGCCACAATCTTAAATTTCAATGTTCGCGGTTTTGCGTTTAATTGGAATGTTGCTTTGGTTCAAGCGGCGATTAGTTTGATCGTTCCGATCTTGGCCGCCATCGTCCCCATCGTCAGGGGAACACGCACAACGGTGCGTGAGGCGATCAGTGAGCAGGGGGTTGGTAAAGGGCAATTTGGGACCAGCTATGTCGATTTGTTCGTGGTTGGGCTAAAAGCGATTATCCCGATGATGAAACGGCCGGCTCAAATTTCTCTGCGCAATACATTTAGGCGCAAAGGGCGTTTGGTCCTGACACTGGTTTCACTTTCCCTCGCGAGTTTGATTTTTATGTCGATCTTGAGTATTCAGGCATCGATGCAGCAAACGCTGACAGAATCTTTAGGCATCTTCTCTTTTGATGTCCAAACTCGCTTTAGCCGCCCATACCGTATCGATCGGATTGTGCGCCAAGCTGAATTAAACCCATATGTTACGTCGGCGGAAAGCTGGGGATTTGCCGGTGCCCGTCGTATCCGGCCGGATGACACCCAGAGCGGCAATATCATCACCTATGCACCTCCGGCCGACGCCGAGACGCTGAACGCCATTATCCTAAAAGGGCGCTGGTTGAAGAGTGACGATACCAATGCGATCGTTGTAACCAACGACTTCTTGCGGGCCGAAGAGGACCTGACAGAAGATAATATTTTAGGGCAGCGCATAACCTTGAATATAAGCGGCGATGAATTAGAGTTTGTCGTTGTTGGGTTGGCTCGAGGGGCTCAACCGGTTGCCGTTGCCTATGTTTCGCTTGATTATTTCGAGCGAGTAACCGATCAAGTCGGTGTCGCCCAGTTTGTTGCGATTAAAGTAGACCGAGACCGCTTGTCGCAAGGCCCTCAAACATTCTCCGAACAGATACAAGCATTAACTGATCCGGATTCAGTTGTGTCGACAGCCCCAACCATTGATGAACTCGCCTCTCAGCTAGAAACAAGCTACCGAGACGCTGGGTTTAGGGTTGAAGAGACACAAACCATCGACCTTGTGAACAGCATTTTAACCTTGATCTATAACATCCCGATCTACTTTTTGCTGGCAATGGCCGCATTACTAGGCGTTGTTGGTGGATTAGGGCTGATGGGGACGATGAGTATCAACGTGATTGAACGTTTGCGAGAAATCGGGGTCATGCGTGCAATTGGCGCCTCTGACCTTTCCGTCTTGGGTATCATTTTGCTAGAAGGGGTTGTGATCGGCTTTATTAGTTGGGGAATCGGGGCGATCTTGTCTTGGCCCCTCAGCATTTGGCTCACCCGTTTAGCTGGTACTTTGCTGTTTTCATCAGCACCGACCTATATCTTCTCACGTGCTGGTGTGGTTCTATGGCTCTTTATCGTTATTTTCCTAGCGATTATCTCCAGCTTCTTGCCCGCGCGTAATGCGTCTAAAGTGACCGTTCGTGAAGTGCTTAGTTACGAATAACGATCTAAGAAAATTGCGAATGTAAAAGCTTCTATTGAAACACGTGTTGCGCGGTGCGTAAAAGTAAACGCACCACGCAACACACGTTGACCACAAAGCTTGGCAAGGGACTAAATTATCAGGGGAGCTTATTTGCCGGCAGATAGACTCGTTTAAGTTCTTCAGCAATAATCGCTTTTACCGGAATGTGGATCGGCGTATTGCCAGTTTCTGGTTCGGTTGTGATGACAACATCGGCCGTATAAACACCGGCCGCGAGTCCGGCCGTATCGACTGAAATAATCAAGGTATCGGTGATGCCACCTGAACTTTGGTTAAAAGTGGGTGTCAACATCATCGTCCCGGTCATTCCAGCCGTTGGCGAAATCTGTGCCGTCCACGTATACCCTTCCAATGGGCCGGTGCCTGTCAGTGAAAAGTTCACAGATTGGGAAACCTGCAGCGTGTTCGAGATGTCGGTAAAGGCGAGAATATTCTCGGTCGTCGTAATCGATGTGGTATACACGCCTGTCATCTGAGCCAAAAACGCATCATCCCAATAGACATCATTGTGCTTCACTGCAAAACTGGGTTGTGAATAGAGGAAAACGGTCATTTGATCTGTTTCCGCTTTTGCCGTCACGGTAAATAAGCCGTACACATCGTATTGCAGCCGTTGATCGCTCCAAATAATGTCGGCGCTCATCCAGTCTGTGCCACCGGTCGGGTCGATACCGATCTTTTGGAAAAGTTCACCGTCTTCTGGTCCAGAGACGATGTCTCCACTGTCTTGGGCCGACCATGAGTGCCCCCAGCTGCTTAGACAATAGGTTAGACCGGCCGAAACCGGTACAGTTTGCCTAACACCACCCTCATGCGTGCTAAAGAAGGTAAAGTATTGAAGTGCTTCACTGCCATGACGCAGTCGGTTGGGGAATGGGCAAGTGGCGTTATTGATACAGGCTGGTTTGTACTCAGGTTGCCGAATAATAAATTCAGGATCGGCCGGGTTATGACTGCGCCAGTAGGGGATCCATTCGTCAGGGATTTGAGCCGTTGTACATACGCCAGCCGGACAATCGCTAATGGGTTCCGATGGTACATACGTTTTGTATTGCCCTTCAAACGACGGGTTCCGCAAAAAGTTCACTGAGTTCTGATTTAAACAGATATTTTCTGCATCATTTTGGCTGCTTAATAACTTTAACGTCTGGGGTGTGTCAGGTTGAGGGGCCGGTTCACCTGCGGCCGTGTGTGTGGTTGCCAAGCTAACCGCCAAGAAAATGCCAAGCATCGTGCTGCTTAGTAGGGCTATCAGTCGTTTTGTTGTGTTCATAATCGCTTTTTGGTGTGTTGGGTCAAAACATGTGGGGGGATCAAACAGTTTGAACCTACGTCTTGACTACGTGCGGATTTTACCGAGCGCTCGAGGGGTGGGCAATTTCACGCGGCCGATTTTCATGTGTTGTACACGCATCCAGAGAAGAAAATCGGGATTTTGCTAAGATATACCAAGCTCCTGCGACCTTTTATGACAAATTGACCACCTAAAATTAGATAATATCCCTACAATGGTCGTGATATTTTTCACAATTTCATCTATACTAACTAGGAACTCCTCCCCCCCGATTTCAAAATTAAAAAATTAAACTGTAGCTTGTGTGGCCAAACACGACTCGGCCGCTGTCTATGCGCGACCCTCTACCAATAAATCTGGTTGAGCCACTTTTTTTGCGACGATGTGTCGCTGCCTGTCATGCAAGCCCTAAAAGGACAGAAAAATAGATGGTTTTAGAACCTCAAACAACACGAAATACAATTAATGAAGAATGGTTTAGCAACATTGTTCCTGACCTATTGTCAGGCTTGGTTGTTGCGCTAGCCCTTATCCCCGAGGCGATTGCGTTTAGCATTATCGCTGGGGTAGATCCTAAAGTTGGGCTTTATGCTAGCTTTATCATTTCTGTAGTCACCTCGTTTGCTGGCGGCCGGCCAGCGATGATCTCAGCCGCAACAGGTGCCATGGCCTTGCTCATGAAGCCTCTCATTGCTGAATACGGACCTGAAGCTGGGTTGCAATACCTCTTGGCCGCTTCGATTTTATGCGGTGTGTTACAGATGGTCTTCGGCGCATTCAAACTCGGCCGTTACATGAAGTTTGTGCCAAAAGCGGTCATGATCGGTTTCGTTAATGCGCTAGCCTATCTTATTTTTACCGCCCAATTCCCAGAATTTACAGAAGCGTTTGCTGACAATCAAATGTTGTTTGTACCACTTGTGCTTATCGGTTTGGCCGTTATTTACTTGCTACCGCGTATCGTAAAAGCGATTCCATCCCCTCTAGTGGCCCTGGTTGGTATTACCGGTTTTTGGTTTTTCTTCGGTGATAATGGGACCTTGATGAACGGTTTGCGCACTGTTGGAGATATGGGTGAATTGCCTACCTCTCTGCCGAATTTGTTGATTCCAAATGTCCCTTTTAATCTCGAGACTTTGCGCATCATCTTCCCATTTTCAGTGGCTTTATCTTTGGTCGGCTTGCTCGAATCATTGCTAACGGCGCAAATCGTTGACGATATGACCGACACAACCGGCAATAAGAACCGAGAGATGTGGGGACAAGGTATCGCCAATGTGGTGGCTGGTTTCTTTGGTGGCATGGCCGGATGTGCCATGATCGGCCAATCGATCATCAACGTGGGCAGCGGCGGCCGTACACGGCTCAGCACCTTTAGTGCAGGCGTTTTCCTGCTGATCTTGTTGCTCGTATTTGGCAGCTTTGTCAGCATGATCCCGATGGCCGCTTTGGTCGCAATCATGATCATGGTTTCGATTAACACTTTTGATTGGAGCAGTATCGCCGCTATGCGCGTTATGCCCCTAACCGAGACGATTGTGATGTTGGCAACGATGTTGACCGTAATTATCACCCACAACTTAGCATATGGCGTTTTCGCAGGCGTTATTTTGGCCTGTATCTTCTTTGCCCGACAAGTCTCAAAGTCTAGCAAAGTCAAGAGCCAACTAGATGAAAGTGGAACTGTGCGTACCTATTCAGTTAAAGGGCCACTTTATTTTGTTAGTACAGAAGACTTCGTCAATGGATTTGATATGTCTGAAAAAGTTGATGAGGTGAACATCGACCTTAGCGAAGCCCAAGTTTGGGATGCATCCGCAATTGCGGCAATCGATAAGGTTGTATTGCGCTATCGTAAACATGGGATTGAAGCGAACGTTTTGGGTATGAATAAACACAGTCAAAAGATTCATGATGAATTGGCGACGCATACAGACCCAAATGCCAAAGCCAGTTTGCACTAGTGTAAAGAGGCGCGCTGCGCTGAATTAGCTTTTCTGAATATACATAGTTCCTAAATTCAAAAGGGAGCGAAGACTTTTTTGAGACTTCGCTCCCTTTTTTTGTTTCCTATTTCCGGTTGGTCAGTGGCTAACGCTTAATTTAAGGTGCCTGGCGTGTTCGAACCAATCCTTTTAGAGCCGTAGGGGTGGGAAAAGTTTACAGATCTGTGGATTAAATTGCCTATCCTGTCATTTAAGTTTACATGCTGAAATTTTAAAATAATCACAGTAGTTCGATTAGCGGGCTAACCGGTTAGCTCCTTTGTTTATTCGTTTTCAGATAACAAAAGGAGATTAAAATGAAAGCACTTAACAACTTAACGATGGATCAGGTCAAGAATGGAGTTATTACTGCCTTAATTGGTGCAGTGTTCTATTTAGTAGGTGCGTCTGGCGCGTTTATCAACGTGTCGGCCGAGAATGATAGCTTCCCTAACCATCAATTTAGCCAGTTTGAAGGTGAATTGATTACGATTGGGGATGGGCATCCTGGTTATGACGGTGACTAGGACGATGAGGCTCATATAGCCTGATAGCTACTTTCATCGCGCTGTAAGCGTGAAATTTTTTTGATGAGGCGAATCATTTTAACCGATGGTCGCCTCATTGAAATTTGTTGCATCCTCGGTTTTTAACTGCGCTTGGAGCTCTTTCTTTTTCGCTAGCAGTTGCCTATGTAGATTCTCCCATTTTGGGATCTTTTGCTCGTGGTTTACCGCTTGAATTAACTGATCTAATAATGTTAGGGCCGTGTTTAGGTCCCCCTTTTCTGAATATAAATCAACGACCATTTCTTTGATGAGGGCAACCTCGAAGGATTGCTTGTTTTGAATCCAAAAAGGGAGAGATTCGTTTAGCTTTTCTTCAGCAAGGGTGTAATTTTTTATCCCCATTAAAATGTTCACACGGTTGGTTTGTGCTGAACTGAGCAATCTATAACTATGCGTTTCCATTAAATATCCAAAATCAATAGTCTCAATGATTTGAGCTGCGGCCGAAAAATTCTTCTGGCTAATGTAGATGGCGCATTGGGCCAATTCTATTTGGACCTTCATCATTCGGTTTGGGAAGATCTCCAAATTTTGCTTTGACTTCGAATATGCAGCGACCGACTTCTCCAATTGATTTTGGTGATAATAAAAGGTCCCAAAATTATAATAGGCTTGGATAAGTAATTTGGTTTCTTCTTCATTTTCAAGAAGCTCAATCGTCTTTAGGAATGTTTGTTCAGCTTCTTCTAAGTCATCTATAGACCCTTTTAAAATCCCCTTTCTAGATAGCGCTTTATAATAATCCTCGTCCGTGTAGAGTTCGTACTCTTTGTCTTCAAAGATGGCTATGGCTTCTTGGTTGGAGCGTATGGCTTTCTTGAAATCTTCAATTCGAAAATAGCACCAAGACATTTCATGGTGAGCAGTGGCAATTTCGGCCGCCTCCTCCATGTCATAGGCAAGCCGCAAGGCCTGTGTGTGAAGTGCAAGTGCTTCATCAAAAGCTCTGGTCTTTTGTTTAATAAATGCCAGTTGATTTAACAGCCTACATTTCGAAGATTCATCCGAAACATCATGCTGCAAAGTGAACGCCCAAAAATCCCCCATCGTTTGAAGATACCCATGGTTTTTTAGCGGTCTAAATATCGCCAGCATCAGTCTGCAACGTGCTTGGTTAATCTCTGGCTCTTTAGAAATAATCTGACTAAATTGCAGCGCCTGTTTTAGTTTAACGACATGCTCCCAACTGAGCGGTTCTGAGTCGTTTTGAATTCGAGTGAACCAAGATTCGAGAACATTTAAGGTTAACCCAATGATCGCTTCAGGGTTTGCACCCAGCTGATTTTTCTTAAAAAGAATTTGGATGTATTGGATGGTCAAATTATGGATCGCATAGATCCACTGCGTACCATTCCTATGCACTTGTAACAGGCTAAACCGACGCAATTCTGCTAGCGAGTCAAACATTTGGTCAGCAGAAAAACCGGCTAAATCTTGAAGCTCACGGCTGTCTGCCCCGACCGAGCGAAAAAAGCATAATAGCCATGCGAGCTTGCGACCATCGGCCGACAACGATTCCCAAACTCGTGCGTAAATCCATGAGTGGCCCCCTTTTTTCCCGGATTCAACCGCATTCAAAAGCAGATCAAGAGGGAATTCATTGAGTAATTGCGGAAACAAGAGCAGCGTGAGGGGATGCCCACCTACTGATGCGTGGATTTTTTTCGCCATGCTGATCGTGATCTTTTCGTTCGGGTCATCCTCTTCAGACAGCTCTTTGACTTGGGCATGTAACAGCGCTAAAGAATGCTTGAAATCGATTTCCTCTAACGGATGTAAATAGATCTTTGGATTTCCCGTAACATCCGGTTGGGTTCTAGAGGTGATCAGGATTTTTGAACTCTCCCCCGCTAATGGGGCGATCTGATCAATTAACAGGTCGGTATGGTCACCATTTTCTACCCCATCCACAATGACAAAATAAGATGAATGAGAAAGAACCGCTCTGATTTGGCCCAAGCGAGCATCGGCCGACGTTTGGTTTAATGGATGAATGGCCAGCATTTCCCCCAACGTCCTCGTGATGCCGTTTAAAACCTCTTCTTTATTTGCCTTGTCTGTTAGATAAAAAGGCACCCAAACCACCTGTTTAAACGCATCCTTTTCAATTTGTAAATGGGCAAGCTGGTTTGCAATCGTTGTTTTACCTAACCCCCCGCGCCCAGAAATGACAAGTGTTGAATAGAGCGAATCGTTTAGCAGCCCATCTAACCGTGCTAATAGGTGCTCTTTTCCATGAACCATGACCGCAGGTTCAAGCCGATCCTTTTGCGTCGAATTGTCTGTTAACTGAACTGTGATGCGATGAGCGTTTTTATTCTTTAAGCGCCACCTATCACGAATTTGGCCCGCTTCGGCTGTAGACAAGGGCTTTTGATTGATTGTCGTTAATAGTTTGTTCGCTTCAAAAAGTGACTCGATACCCTGATTGTGAACAAAGGTGTTTAAAAGCTCAAGGATTATCTGTCTGTCTTTGACCGATTCTAGGAGGTCATGATTTGCAAGCTGCAATAAGTTGTTGGCTTCTTCGAATGATATAATCCCCTGATAGTTGACTAGGGCTTTAATGATTTTGAGAATAAGCTCCCTGTTTTTTGTAGGCTGTTGATTTTTACCGTTTTCCCATTGGTGAATATTTCCATAGCTGTACCCCATGACTTCTCCCATTCTGCCCAACGTTAATGGGCGTCCTTTCTTCTTGGGATCTGCTGTAGATTTTCGGTAAATTTTAAGTTGCTCACGAAATTCTGTCATTTTCTTCAATTTTATTGAATTTTCTTCAAAATCTACAGGCCAATATAGTATATGTTTATTATGTTAATGATGTTGTGTCTATTTGATTTGTATCTTGTCTATGTCTACCAAAAGGAACAGGGAACAAATCTGTGAAAGGAAACAGGAACTTCGTGTATAGGAGAAAAATCACATGCGAGAACCACATTGCTCAGAAAAAAACGGCTTGTCTAACCACCTCAGATGGAGCTGATTTAATTTGTGACGAGCTTTGATGCTCAACATAATTAAAGATACTACATACTCTTTATTTCTTTCAATCCTATCTGGGAGCCGAACATCAAAAAACAAAAGGCTATAGCCCCTAACTTTAGGGATTATAGCCTTTTTTAAGTTTTATAGGACAGAATGAACCGCCTAATGTTTGTTGGAGCAGTTGAATCGGCTAACTATGCTCTCCACAACCGTAACGCCATTCCCGGCCGCCTTTGCCCAACATGTCGTCTGACTCAGACGGTCCCCAAGAACCAATTTCATAACGGCCGACAGCCGGTGCATTCTCACTCGCGTACCGCTGAATCACTCCGTCGATAATCGTCCAGGCCGCTTCAATCCCATCACTGCGGGTAAACAACGTCGCATCCCCTTCTAATGCTTCCAACTGCAGCCGTTCATACGCTTCCGGGATTTCGGCTTTCGAGAACGCGTCTGAATAGTGGAAATCCATATCGACTGAACGCATATCTGAATCAGTATCTGGCACCTTCACTTCAAAGCGCAGGTGTAACCCTTCGTGCGGCTGAATACAGATCGCCAAATAGTTCGACGCGATTTCCTGATCATCGGGGATGGGGAACATGAGGTGGGGCGGTTTTTTGAACCAAATAATAATTTCAGTCGCTTTTTGCTCCAATGCTTTGCCCGACCGCAAATAGAACGGGACATCTTTCCAGCGCCAATTATCGATGTACAGCTCTAGGGCTGCATAGGTCGGGGTCTTAGAATCGGCCGCCACCCCTTCAGCATCCAAATACCCATCGTACTGAGAAAGCACAGACTGGGTTTGAATCGTTTCATCGGTCAACGGCCGGATCGCTTTCAGCACCTTCCCCTTTTCATCTCGAACAGCGTTTGCTTGAAACGAAGTCGGTGGCTCCATCGCAACCAGTGCCAAGAGCTGCATGAGATGATTTTGGAACATATCGCGTAAGACGCCCGAACTGTCATAGTAACCGGCCCGATGCCCAACATCGACCGTTTCGGCCGCTGTGATTTGTACATGGTCGATGTAATTACGATTCCAGACCGGTTCAAAGATCGTGTTGGCGAAACGGAATACCAATAAGTTTTGGACCGTTTCTTTCGCCAAATAATGGTCGATGCGATAAATCTGATCTTCGTCTAGAAGTTTGTGCAGGTCGTTGTTCAACGCTTGAGCCGAGGCTAAATCATGGCCAAAAGGCTTTTCGACAATCACGCGTCGCCACAGATCATTGTGTTCTTGTGACATGCCGTGCTCGTGTAGTTGGGCGACAACCGGCCGGAAAAAGCGTGGGGCGATTGATAAGTAATAGAGTCGATTGCCTTCTCCACCCAGCTCAGTTTCAATCGCCTGAATTTTTTTGTTTAGTTTGTCAAAAGCGACATCATCATCAAAACTGCCGGCCGAATAATCTAGCGATGGCGCGAACTCAGCCCATTTCGTTTCGTCGAACGAACTCGGCGAAAATTCTTTTACCGAATCACACATACGGGCTTGAAAATCCGCTTGTGGAATGTCTGACCGGGAGTAGCCGATAATACTAAACGGCATCGGCAAACGTCCCTTGCAGAAGTTGTTATACAAGCCAGGAATCAGTTTACGCCGGGCCAAGTCGCCCGAAGCGCCAAAAATCACAATTGTTGTTGGTGTTGTCATTTTTAGTGGTTAGAAATTAGTGGTTAGTGGCTAGTATTTAGACTAACCACCAATCACTCATCACTAATTACTCCTCATTTTTCTTTATCGCATGGCCACCAAACTGGTTGCGCATGGCGGATAACATTCTGGCCCAATATTTGTCTTCATCACGACTCATAAAACGCATTTGCAGCGCCAGCGTGATAATCGGGGCCGGTACATCTAGTTCGATTGAATCGAGCACGGTCCAACGCCCTTCGCCACTGTCAGGCACCCATGGGGCGATATCTTCAAACTCTTGATCTTCAGAAAGAGCATTGGCGGTTAAATCTAAAAGCCAAGAGCGGACCACAGAACCATGTTGCCAGATTTGAGCGATTTGGTGCAGATCGAGACCAAAATCTTCTTTCGCTTTTAAAATATCAAACCCTTCTGCGTAGGCCTGCATCATGCCGTATTCGATGCCGTTATGCACCATTTTGGTGTAATGGCCCGAGGCGCGCGGCCCCACATGGCCCCAGCCTTTGTCGGCCGCCGGAGCTAAAGTTTCAAAGATCGGCGTGCAATGTTTAACGGCGTTGGTATCGCCGCCCACCATCATGCTGTACCCTTCGGCTAATCCCCACACGCCACCACTGGTGCCACAGTCGAGCATATGAATACCGACTTCTGCACATTCTTCACCGCGCCGGAGGGTTTGTTTGTAGTTGCTGTTGCCACCATCGATGATGATGTCCCCTTCAGATAGCTCTGCTTTGACAGCGGATACAACCGATTCGGTAATTTTGCCTGCAGGCACCATCACCCACACAATTTTTGGGGATGGCAGTTTGCTGATCGCATCGCTCAGTGATGTTGAACTGATTGCACCCTCATCGGCCAATTCAGCGATCGCATCTGGGTTAATATCAGACACAACGACTTCATGACCATCTTTAATCAGACGGCGAGACATATTGGCTCCCATCTTACCTAACCCTACCATTGCTAGTTTCATCTGTTTCCTTTGGTGAAGTTAGAAACTAGATATTAGATGTTAGTGGCTGGCTTCACGCCGACCTAATATCTAATATCCAACATCTAACGATTTATCTCTTTTATTTTTTCTGCCAAAACCTTGGGTAAATCGGCCGGATCTGTCACCACCCACTTGTTGTCGATAAAATCAGCTTCAAGTAGATGATCAGTTGTAAATGGTGTTCCCACAGCAATAACCCCGACGCCTGCATTGACGGCCGCCTGAACCCCGCTGGGCGAATCCTCGATGGCCAAAGTTTGTTCCGGCCGGGCGTTGAATTCGCCCAGCACCAAATTGTAAATTTCTGGATCCGGTTTACCGTGTTCAACATCATCACGGGTCGCAATAAAATCAAAACGATCCCGCATCTGCAAAATGTCTAGAATACGCATCGCCTGCTTACAGCGACTCATTGTGGCCAAGCCGACTTTGCAGCCGATTGTGCGAGCTTGCTCGAATACCGCGACATTGTGGTCCCACGTATTATTTAGAATGACATCAGGGTCAGCCAACATCTGTTCGTAGTAACCCAAACGCACCATGACAAAGGCTTGCCACGGGGTTGAGACGCCAAACTCAGTCATGCGGGCTGAAGCCTTTTCGACCAAGCTGTATTTTTCAACTAGGTATGAAGCGACCTCTTTTCGTGACCGGCCGACCACTTCTCTAAACCCTTCAATCACTTCATTTTCGCTGATGGAGTGGGGGCACAGTTCAACGGCCGCCTTCGCATAAGAGAGCGCTTTTAGCCGCTCCGTTTTTACCAGCGTGCCATCTAGGTCGAAAATTATCGCATCAATCATGGTGTGTTTGGTTAAAATTTTTTAGTTGCCCATTCGCCGCCAGCCTAAAGCATTTTAATGGGCAACAAACAACGGATAATGGCTGACCATTCGGCCAGCTTGCAATGGGCAACGAGACGTTTAGACCAACTGACTCAAGCCGCCAACCACATCATCGCCCAAATCAAAGACGATCAAGCGACGGTCGTTCTCAAGCAGAGCAGCTGCATCACCCAACGCTTGCGACGCTTTTAGCACGTTGAAGCTCATCGTGCTTTCATCGCTACCCGCTTCATCTGGAATGTCAGCGTCGTTTGGTCCGTTTGAAATAAATTGGATAAACAACCCATTGCCCCCGTCACCTTTGTGCAGTTGACCGGTTGAATGCAAGAAGCGTGGGCCGTAACCCACGGTTGTCGCTAGGTTGTACTTATCCCGTAGTTTTAAGCGAAGCTGATCAAGCAAAGCATCTGTTTCAGCCGTTGGGTGTACATACGCCTGAATCGAAATGTAGTCGCCCGGTTTGGCCGTCGCCATAAAGCCGATCAAAGAGCCTGCAGAGACAACGGTCGATTTGGCTTCAGGCAAAACACCTTTTTCCATATATTCAGCCACCATGCTACGCGCCAGAATCTTGGCGCTTTCGACGTTGGGTTGATCAAATGGTTGGATGCCGAGGCTGTAACCGGCTAACGCGGTTGCAACTTCCCAAAACATAAACTGGTGCCCCAAATCATACAGGTCGCGCAAGCGCAGCATCACAACCGGATGTCCGGCCGCGAGCAGGGCTTTGATGCCAGCATCATGCGTGTGATCACCTTCGACTCGTAAATAAGCGAAGATACGATCATTTCCATAGACACTATGGTCGCCAATCGCCTCACCCGTGATCGGCAAAATGCCAACGCCGTTTTTGCCTGTCGATTCAGCGATGAGCTGTTCGACCCAGTCACCAAAGTTTTTAAGTGCTGGCGAGGTGATAAAGGTGATTTTATCTTTCCCCTGTTTGGCACTTTCACCCATGATGGCACCGAGCAGTGCGCCGATATTGGCGCCACCCAGCAGATCGCTATCGGCCGAATTGCAAGCCGCCTCTGCTGCCCGTTTGAGCAGTTTGGCCAAGTCGACCCCGACCAAGCCGGCCGGAACCATGCCAAAGAACGACAGGGCCGAGTACCGGCCACCGATGTTGGGATCATTGATAAACGTATCACGGAAACCATGTTCGGCCGCCATCGCTTCAAGCTTGCTGCCTGGGTCGGTGATGGCGATAAACTGTTTGCCCGCATCTTCGGAGCCCGACGCAATTTTGTTGTAAAAATATTTAAAGAACGATAGCGTTTCGGCCGTACCGCCTGATTTTGTCGCCACAATGCAGATTGTTTTTGTCAAATCAACCTTGTTTTCAAACTCTAAAACCCGGTTGCCATCGGTTGAATCAAGCGTGTGTAGCTTTAGACCCTTACCGCCAAAGACGTTCATGAAAACTTCTGGGGCCAGTGATGAACCACCCATCCCCATCAAAATGACATCTGTAAAGCCGTCAGCCATCAGGCTGTCACGTAAGGCGTTAATCCGCCCAACGCTTTTTTGCATCTCAACCGGCATATCGAGCCAGCCCAAACGGTTGGCCACTTCAGTTGGGTCTTCTTGCCATACGGTGTGGTCTTTGGCCCACATGCGGGCCACAATGTTTTCAGCCGTCATCGTGGCTGCACCTGCATTTAGGGCCGGTTTTAGGTCACCCAAGGTCGCAGTTAGCACTTTGTCCCAATTTTTCCCGGCCGGTGGGCTAGCGGGAGCGGCCGCTTCGATTGCTGCTCGTTTTTCGGCAACACTGGCCAGCAAACTATCGAAAGATTTGGCAAAGCTGCCCACACCTTCTTCTAGCAGCTGATCTGTGATCGCTTTCATGTCGACACCGGCCGCAGCTAGTGCATCCATCGTTTCCTGAGCTTCATCTAAGCCAACCAACGTTTCAGCCACGGTGCCATGATCTAAAAAGTGATCAAGCGTTGCCGGTGGCACGGTGTTGACCGTATTTGGCCCGATCAACCCATCGACGTACATCGTGTCGGGGTAGGCCGCATTTTTGGTGCTGGTGCTGGCCCATAGCGGCCGTTGAACCATCGCACCCGCTTCGGCCAGTTTTTCCCAACGTTCGCCGCTAAAAATCTTTTGGAAGCTTTCATAAGCCACTTTCGCATTGGCGATGCCGATTTTGCCCTGAAGCTCGCTGTTTCCAGCTTCTTCTAGTTTTTTGTCTGCCAATGATTCAACGCGGCTAACAAAGAAAGATGCAACAGAGGCGACATGGTTGAGCTTGCAATGTTTTTGGTGCTCTTCCAACCCTTCGATATACGCTTGGGCTACCGCTTCATACGCATCAACCGCAAACAGCAGGGTCACATTAATATTAATCCCTTCACCGATTAGTGTTTTGATCGCAGGAATCCCGGCCGGGGTAGCCGGAACCTTAATCATCAGGTTCTTTTTATCGACCCAGTTCCATAGACGGCGGGCCGCATCGATCGTCCCTTGGGTGTCATGGGCTAGGTTGGGGCTCACTTCTAAGCTCACATAACCGTCTAGCTTGTTTGTCGCTCGGTAAACCGGTTCCAGCAGGTCGGCCGTCCGCTGAATGTCCGCCACGGCTAGCTGTTCATACACACCCTCGTCTGTCATGCTCGCATCGCTTAGCTGGGCGATGGCGCTGTCGTAGTCGGCCGATTTGCCGATCGCTTTTTCAAATATCGATGGGTTAGATGTGACACCCACAACCCCGCTTTGCAATAGCTCATCAAATTTCCCAGAGTCCAATAAAGATCGACTAATGTTGTCGTACCAGATCGATTGGCCAAGGTTGGTTAGTTCATGTATTTTGGTCATGTGTCCTCTAATTGCTTGTATAAAAATGAAAAATAAACGTTGTTGAAGATGGGGAAGGTTCTAATTGCGCGAATTGATTCGTAACAATTCACCAATTTGCCCATTCATCAAACCACCAATTAAAACTGATGAATGGAGGAATGAGGGATTCGAGTAACTGTTAATTTTTTGACCATACAGTCTGGACGGTCAATAGGGTACTAATTCTTACTACTATAGCTGCAGGCACTTTAAGAAAGGTGAAATTATTGACTAAAAGTAGGGCATACTTTGGGGTTTCTAATGTCAAACATAGGCTTGGCTACTTGCAAGCTTATTCTAGCTGTTTTTTGAAAATTTTCAGCCTGAATAATGTCTTATTGACGAATTGCTCGAACCTACTGATTAAACGAAATCGGAATGGCGACTTCATCAATTGAACCATCCGGCCGGAAGCCCGTAATCAACAGCGTCACCAGACCATTTTGCCTAAATGGAACCTGTACCGGAATATTAATCCGTCTTTGATTGTTTAAAGGCTTGATATCATCGGCTAAAACTTGCAGCTTGCCAGGAGATAATCCTTGAAAAGCTGCTACCCGAAAGCGATCAAAGCTATTCAGCTCAACCAATTCGAGCGTGATCGTTGTGGCCCCTTGAATATCGGCAAATGGTTCGGGTGCTTCAACCCTGTATCCGGCCGTTTGCGTCTCTGTACTGATCGAATCGTACGTTGTCGGGGGCTGAGCAAAGCCGTTGAGTGTGGCCCAATTTTGCGCTTCAGGTGGGAAGATTTGGTAGGTCACTTCGCTAACTAAATTGGGCGGCGTGCTGCTGGTCGCCAAGTTCCCATTTTCACTGTTTATCGCAAACGCTTGATACATCGTGTCAAACAGGATCGGCTCTGTACCAGCCGCAAACAGCCCTTGGCGCGTAGGGCACAACCCATTGGGCTGTAATCCAGATGGCCAACAAACATCAAGCGTGACGATGTTATCGGGCGTTGGCCAAGTCGTAACCGGCCGGTCTTCAGTCGCAACCGTCATGAGGGTTTCCCATAGCGCCGGGGTCACCGGCTGTTGCCCCGCCGGGCGAGGTCCTTCTGCTTGGGCGACACCGGCCCAGACCGCCACCAACAGATCTGGTCCATATCCGATCGTCCATTCATCTTGGTTGCGCAATCCGGCCCCGCTTACCCGGGCAACCAGTTGGCCGTTGGGCAGCGTTTCTTTCGCCAGCTGCTGGTTCACCAGCCAAACAACCTCATCTGGCAGGATCGGTTGTTCGCGACCCAATTGATCGCTCGCCTCATACAAAATATCCCCCCGGCCGTTTTCAACTTGCCCGATCACAAAGGGTTGCTGTGTTTGCCCAAATGGCTCAATTCCGGTTTTGATACCCCCATTGGCTAAGACACCATAGGCGTAAGCCGCTTCTATAAAATCTAGTTCGACATCGGTTTCCCCAGGCACATAATCGGCATTGGCAGATGGTCGCGCACCTAGCTCCGTTGCCGTTTTAAACGCACTGCCCCGGCCGATCCAACTCAAGACATCCTGTGCGGCCGGAGCTGAACCTGAAACGAGAGCCTCTTGCAAAAAGATCGGCCCCTTTCCGCGTGGCTGATCCGATTCTTCTCCGATGTCTAAGACCATTGAACTTAGGTTGTGCCCCTGACTGAGCGCGGTTAAATAGACAATGGGGTAAAACAAACTGCCCGCCTCACGCTCGCCAGCCGGTTGGCCGGGCTGTTTTGGGCTTTGGGCGATGGCACCAGCCCCACTCAGCGCCAGAATCTTCCCCGACTGCGGTTCTAAAACCATTGCTAACACGGAGTCGGCCGAATTGAACTGTCCCGTTGGGAAAAGGGGAGAACGGGTTAGACGATTTGAGGCTGCACAGTCCCCATCCCCGCCAAACGCTTGGCCGCTAAGATACGCTGCATAAGCCTGAACCACGCAGTCTGTTTGGGCTTGTAACTCACTGTCGATCGTGGTGATGACCGTTAACCCTTCGGCCGACGCTTGCTCCGGCGTAAACCGGTTTTCGAGCCGTTGTTTCAAAAAGCGATTTAGAACCACATGGTCGGCTGCCTGAAAGTGGGTCAGATTCACGTCGAGCGGGGTAAAGCGGGCCGTGACAAACTGCTCTTGGCTGATTAGCCCATGGCGCAGCATGCCTTCGAGCACCGCTTCTTGCTGTAACTTGGCTCCGGCCGGGTTGTCTAGCGGGTTCACGCTTGGGTTTTGGGGGATGCCAACTAGCATCGCCGCTTCGGGTAGCGTGAGCTGGAACGCATCGCGGCCGAAATAAAAACGTGCAGCGCCATCTAATCCGAAAATTTGATTGCCATAATAACCGCTGTTCAGGTGCCATGCCGCAAGCTCTTCCGGCCGCCAGTTTGCTTCAACCTGGTTTTGTAGCAGGTCCGCCTCTAATCGGTCGAGTACGGCTTGCCCCGTTGGCTGGCCGCGCACAAATTCAACGACCGCTTGGGCCGGATTCGTTGGCTCACTAACACCATTTTGTAAGATGGCTGACCAGCGATTGAAGATCGTTTCGCTTTCGGCCGGGTCATTGTTTAATAACAAATCGGGCCATTGTGCATATACGCCGTTTAGGGCGTTGGGGCTAATCGCCTGCACTTCTGGCCAAGCGGCCGGTTCTGAAACTAAGCCAGCTTCCGATAAGCCGAGTGCTACTGTTTCACCCGTCGCCGTACGGCCGAAAAACGTGGGGGGATCGGCAATCTGCTGTCGCTGAAAATCACGCGCGGCCGTCGAATAATCCGGTATCGATTGCAGTTGCCCAAACACAACCAGTCCGGCCGAGCCGAGCAAAAAGGCTGTGGGTAATAAAATCAGCAAACCAACCAGCACCGTCAAAGCCAACCATAATTTTAATCGTTGGGCTTTGC
Source organism: Chloroflexota bacterium (assembly GCA_020629055.1). GTDB lineage: Bacteria > Chloroflexota > Anaerolineae > Promineifilales > Promineifilaceae > WTJY01. The sequence goes on along the minus strand of JAHDEB010000019.1, from coordinate 29,225 downwards.
CTTGCTTTCTTTCTCGCTTGTTTTGTATCCGCTGCCGGATCAATTTGCTGGTTTGTGACATTGTTGTATTAGACCTGTCAGATTTTGAACCGGTTATCCCGATGAACGATTTGCAAAAAACCTGACAGGTCGTCGTTTATTGCAAATCGTGTCAAAAATACGCATGATGCGTTGCTCAAACAACCGATTTTTTGGTTCACTTATTTAATCTCTATCAATATAAATACAAAAACCCTTTAATTCGCTAGCGATTATCGCACCTATGCTATAATTTTACCCTATGGAACAGTCTCGAATAAGAAACTTCAGCATTATCGCTCATATTGACCACGGCAAGTCAACTCTCGCCGACCGTTTGCTACAAAATACCGAAACGGTTGCCGACCGTGATATGCAAGCCCAGCTGCTTGATAGCATGGATTTAGAACGGGAGAAAGGGGTAACGATTAAAGCCTCCGCCGTGCGTATGTCATACACCGCTGCAGATGGTATCACTTATCAATACAATTTGATTGATACTCCCGGCCATGTTGACTTTGGCTATGAAGTCAGCCGTGCTTTGCAAGGGTGTGAAGGGGCGATCTTGGTTGTCGATGCAACCCAAGGGATTGAAGCGCAAACGCTCGCAAATCTGTACATGGCGCTCGAGCAAGATTTAGAGCTGATTCCTGTCATCAACAAAATCGATCTACCGGCTGCAAGCCCAGACCTTGTGGCGGAAGAAGTCGAAAACTTGATCGGCATCCCGGCCGAAGATGTGATTCCGATTAGTGCAAAGATGGGGACCAACATCACCCAAGTTCTAGAATCGATCGCGGTTAATGTCCCCCCTCCAAATGGTGATCTTGATGCACCGTTCCGGGCACTGGTTTTTGACTCACACTATGACACCTATAAAGGTGTAATTGCTTATATTCGGGTGATAGACGGCGAGATCAACGAAAATGATTGGTTCCATATCATGTCAAACGGCGTCGAAGCTGATCCGATCGAGATCGGTGTGTTTGAGCCAGGCATGAAACGGGGCAAGAAACTGTCGGCCGGTGAAGTAGGTTATATCGCCACCGGCTTTAAAGATGTGCGCGACTGCCGAGTGGGGGACACCATCACCCTAAAAGCTGACAAGGCGACTGAACCGCTTGCCGGTTTTGAATCTGCTAAACCGATGGTTTTTGCCGGTTTCTACCCTACAAATAACGAAGACTATGCTGATTTGCGCGATGCGCTGCAAAAACTCCAGTTAAACGATGCGGCGTTGGTATTCGAGCCGGAAACTTCAACCGCACTAAGCTTCGGGTTCCGCTGTGGTTTCTTGGGCATGTTCCATATGGAAATTATCCAAGAACGTTTAGAGCGAGAATATGATTTAGACATTATCGCGACAGCGCCCAGCGTACGTTACGAGGTGTTGGACCGGAATACGGAAGAAATAGTCATTGTGCAAAGCCCAGCTGAATTACCAGATGAAGGGACAATCGCATCGATTAGTGAACCGTGGATGCACGTGCAAATCTTTTCGCCTGAAGAATATTACGGGGTCCTGATGGATTTGATGATGAAACGACGCGGCGAGTTTGTTGGGCAAGAATATCCTGCTCCCGGCCGGATCGTATTCAAATTCGACATCCCTCTGGCTGAGCTCATCATCGACTTCTACGATAAGTTAAAGAGCGTGACGCGTGGTTATGCTTCTATGGATTATGATTTTGCAGGGTATCGCTCGTCAGATTTGGTTAAGCTAGAAGTTTTGGTGAACAAATCACCCGTCGATGCTTTAACGATGATCGTCCACTCTGAAAAAGCTTATCACCGCGGCCAAAAATTGGTGACTGAACTTAAAAAGCGGATTCCGCGCCAAATGTTTGAAGTTCCCATTCAAGCATCTACCGGTAAGCGGGTTATCAGCCGCGCAAATGTTCAGGCGTTGCGCAAAGACGTTTTGGCTAAGTGCTATGGTGGTGATGTTAGTCGTAAGCGCAAGCTGCTTGAAAAGCAAAAGAAGGGAAAGAAGCGCATGAAGATGATCGGCAATGTCGAGGTGCCTCAAGAGGCATTTATGGCGGTGCTTCAGCTCAACGAAGATTAAGGTTCACGTGATCTTTTGGGAGAGGCCTCTCCCAAAAGATCACAAATTAAACGGGCGCCTACTAATTTGCCTACTGTTTCGCTCTCCTAAACCTAACAACAAGTAAACCATTTATCATTCGCCGTTTGTCTAAAATGACGCTTTGGACAAACGGCAATTTGATTCACAGCATCTTAACCCAAAGGGGCACTTTCTTAACTTTCGTATTAAGGGATAAACAGTATTCTTAAGAGGACTGTTCAAGACGTGATAAGCGAGTGAAAAAAAGAGATTATTAACGTTTATGGGGTAGTCACGGGAAAAAGCTTGCTTTATAAACTAGCTATAAAGTACCTATGCTAACAAACATGCGAACACTAAGTTGAAAAAGTGGGTGCAAAGATAGTCGTTGAAAAGCTAACTCTATATTTTTATCGGAAAGTAGAATAGATTTTCATTTTTACCGATCTAGTTAATCTCAAAGAGAAATTTTTAAAAATTTTAAAACATACAAGCAGAGATCCATCATCAATTGTTGTTTTAAAGTCAGGAGTTCAAAATCATGTCAACAAATCACAACACATTCCACCAATACATTTCTGGTGAACTATTTGTAGCGTTTCGCGAATGGCTCAACGCCAATCGCTTCGGCCGAGTTGTTCTTGGCCCCGTCGATGTTCGTTTGCAAGAGCATGCACGGTTGATCCAACCGGACTTGTTTGTTGCGCTAGGACCCAACTGGAAAGGTGACTCGCAATCATTTAATGGCGCACCTGATCTCGTTGTTGAAGTTTTGAGTGACGATAGCTATCGCATCGACCGCGTTGTGAAATATATTTCATACGAACAAGTTGGTGTGAAAGAGTATTGGATCGTTAATCCGAAAAATCATTCGGTTGAAGTTTACTCACTCAAAAACAAAGAATATGAATTGGTGGGTGAATATCGTCAAGATGAAACCATCTCATCACCACTGTTGGAAGGGCTAAGTGTTAACGTTAAGTCTATCTTCCCACAAAGTGTGCAATACAATGGTGAGGTTTCTGCCGAAGCCCTTGGTGAAACGGTACCGGCTTAATAAACTTTGGGCATGCGCTTGTATGCCCGTTTGATTTATCCATTCTTATCACTTCTTGATGCCGAAGTTGCTCACAACTTAACGATCGGCAGCTTGCAAACTATACAAGATTGGGGAAGTGGTCAGTCATTACTCAGCAACCTTGCTGGGGACTGCCCATCTTCCCCCGTTTTTGTTTCTGGGCTTAAGTTCCCCAATAAAATCGGTATCGCTGCCGGTTTTGACAAAGACTGCCGTGTGGCCGCGGGGATGGGCCATTTAGGATTTGGGCATATTGAAGTGGGGACATTAACCCCCCGGCCGCAAGAGGGAAATCCTAAACCTCGGGTGTTTAGATACAAGCAACAAGGTGCCATTATTAATCGAATGGGTTTTCCCAATTGTGGGGTACGGGCTGCATTGCCGCGCTTGCGACAAATCGACCAGCTAGACCGTGATTGGATTTTGGGTGTTAGCCTTGGTAAGCAAAAAGAAACCCCGCTTAAAAATGCGGCCGATGATTATTTGGAAGTCATGCAGCTTGTCTACCCATACGCTGATTATCTAGCCGTCAACATTAGTTCCCCCAACACACCCGGCTTGCGCGAGCTGCAATCGAAAAATTATGTTGCGGACCTGCTCGGCAAACTTAAAAAAGAAGGGCGTGAAATTTCTAAAGACAAAGAGGCACCGGAAAAACCGATCTTTGTAAAAATCGCCCCAGACATTGACGGTGAAGGGTTGGCAGAAATTATCGAAGCGGCGGCTGACGTTGGCATTGCCGGGATAATTGCGACCAATACGACCCGTGGCCGCCAAACACTGCCGGCCGATGCCCAAGAACAAGACGGTGGAATGAGCGGCGCCCCCTTGCATGAACGTAGTTTAGACGTTGTACGCCAAGTGCATGAGCTTGCAAACGGTCGTTTAGAGATTATCGGTGTCGGAGGAGTTCGCACAGCGGCCGACGTGCAAAACATGCTAGACGCAGGCGCTTCGGTGGTACAGATGTATACGGGGCTTGTGTATGAAGGTCCTCGTGCCGCAGGGCGTATTCTTCGAGACTTAAACGAGTAAAAAACTATGCAGATGGGAGCAAAAGCGTAAAGGTGCTTCCTTCACCTGGACCTTCACTTTCAGCCTTTAGTTCCCCATTCATAAGCCGTGCCAATTGTCTAGAAATCGATAGCCCGATGCCGCTGCCGCCGCTTTGTCGTGAGCGTGATGGATCTACCCGATAAAAGCGCTCAAACAGATAGGGGATCGATTCGGCCGGGATGCCTTCACCGTCATCGATAATCGAAATCGCAATTTGGTCATCGATATCGTAATCGACATAAATAGTGATTGCGCCGTTATCTGGTGTGTGGCGCAAGGCATTCCCCAACAAGTTGATCAAAATTTGATAGGTTCTATCTCTATCTGCATATACTTCAATGCCAGAGTCGGAACCGTCTGCATAGAATGCGATTTTTTTGGTCACAAATTTCGCTTGAAGCTGGCTGTGCACTTGTTCAACCAAAGGCAAAACGGGGAAGTCTTGTAACTTTAGCTGAACGCTGCCACCCTCTACACGAGACAAGTCTTGCAGGTCGGCGACAAGCCGTTTTAAGCGGCTTAATTCCATCCCCATAATGGCCCATGTTTCTTCGTCACCTGGGAAGAGGCCGTCTTGTAACCCTTCAACATACCCTTGCAACGAGGTCAGCGGTGTGCGAAGCTCGTGTGACACGTTGCCGATCAGCGAGATTCGATTTTTCTCAACCGTTTCAAGCGACTCGGCCATCATATTAAATTGATTGGCCACTTCCGCCAGCTCCACGGTAAGAGGGGGTGTTATTCGTTCGTCATAACGCCCCTCAACAATCCTTCGGCTGCTGCTGCTGAGACGTTGCAATGGATTGAGGATAAGACGAGAAAGGACGAGGCTGACACCCCAACCGATGATCGATGCACCGACGGCCGCAACCAGAATCGAAAAGATGACCACATTTCGGAATGTGACCATCAGATCATTCTGTGCCTGCTGGATTTCTTCGGGTCCGGCCGATTGGGTTAGGTTGGCTAGCAGAGGCTCAATCCCTGTTGGGATAATGCTAATGAAAATCGTGCGTGTTAACAGCATCAAAAAGATGATGACAACGCCGATGGCCAGTAACTGTGAGGTCACTATTTGCCAACGTAAATGCGAAAGCTGTCTGCGGATGAGATCGAGCATAAAAAATGTAGGCTGAGCTAGAAATCGCGTTTTATTTATACGACCGGTTCGTCGATAAATTTGTATCCTACACCGCGGACCGTTTCGATAAGAATCTCACCGGTAGATTCTTCTAGTTTGCGTCGTACCTGACCCACATAAACGTCTACTACCCGGTCATTGCCGTAGTAGTTTGAACCCCACACGCGGGTAACAAGCTGTTCGCGTGATAGTACTGCGCCATGATTTTTCATCAGTGTACGCAACAGTTTGAATTCAGTCGGGGTCATGACGATTTTCTCGCCCCCAGCATAAACTTCATGAGCGTCTAAGTGTAGGGTAACGTTGCGGAATTTGAGATGTAGACCTTGTTCGTCTCCGTTACGGCTGCGGCGTAAGATCGCCTCAACACGGGCAACCATTTCGCGTGGGCTAAACGGTTTTGTGATGTAATCGTCTGCACCGATTTTAAGACCTGAAATTCGATCATCTTCTTCGCTACGTGCGGTCAGCATTAAAATGTATGCGTCTGACTCGGCCCGCATGGTTGCCGCAACTTCCATACCATCAATGGTTGGTAAGTTGAGGTCTAAAATAACCAAGCGTGGTTCGTACTCACGAAATAGGTCAAGCCCTTCTAACCCATCGCTGGCGCATAGAACGTGGTAGCCTGCGTTTTCTAAATATGTTTTGATGACGTTTTGGATCGCTCTTTCATCTTCTACGACAAGAATGTTTGTTTCTGACATGATAACCTGCTTACCCGCTTCTACTGTTGATGAACCGGGTACGTTTAAATTAAAAATTGAGGCGTATTGAAAAGAGTCAGCTTTGCACAGACTGCGAATTACGCGCTCAAAATGTTTTTGTGTTCGTTAAAGTGTTAAGTGGACTCTGAATTTTATGGTAAGAGGGAGGTAAAGACCAACTCAATCTTAAAAATACAGCATATTTAGCGTCATTGATAGGGGATTTTACCTATTCAAACTGAAATATAACCTGTTGAGGGGGCTATTTGGCCTGAATCGGCCGGAAAACAGGTTGATTTTCTGATTTGGGAGTCGAATGATTGTGATTTGCGGGTGCAGGCGATTGAAGGTCGAAATCTATTTGGTGACAGCGGCTTTTTCAAGGACCGCTTCGAGTTCCTGAATGCGGACAGGCTTGCTGACATAATCGTTCATGCCAGATTCTAAATATTTTTCCTTGTCACCGACGAGGGCGTTGGCCGTCATGGCTATGATTTGTGGTTGTGATTCTGCAGGTAATTCACTGCGGATTTTTTGGGTTGCTGCGATGCCGTCAAGGATCGGCATCTGGACATCCATAAAAACCAGATCAAATGATGAGGCTTGAACGGCCGCGAATGCTTCCGCCCCGTTTGACGCGATTTCTATCTCGTATCCCAATTTTGCCAACATTTTTTGCGCCACCTTTTGGTTGACCAAGTTGTCTTCAGCTAGAAGAATGCTTAGTGGATGACGCTCGCCTAAAGTTTGAATGCTCGGTTCTTGCTGCTTTTGCTCGTCTTGATTCGCATACCGTTTGACGGCCGTTTGCGGCGCGATGATCGACATGGTTGCTGTCAACAAGCTGCCGGGCTTGACCGGTTTAGAGACCACTTTATTCCAATGGTTTGACGGCTTATCATTTCTGGTCGATTGTGTATTGGGGGCCAGCAAAATAATCGGGATTTCAGCGGTCGCTTGTCGCTGACGTAGGGTTTGGGCCAACATCGCGCCGTCCATTTCTGGCATTTGCATATCAATCACGATCAGATCAAAGCGGCTGCCGGCCTCGATTAATGCAAGGGCAGCTACACCTGAATCAACTGCTTCAGCGGCCATCCCCCAGGATTTAAATTGTGTTTGTAGAAGAGAACGGGTCGATTTATTGTCATCAATGACGAGAACTCTCTTGTTGTGTGCCAGCGCCGCGGCCGAATCATCAAGTGTGAGTTCCGGCGGTGTTATTTCGGCAGGCTTGAACTTGGCCGTAAATTGAAAGGAGCTCCCCTCGCCTACGACACTATCAACCCACATGTCACCCCCCATTAGCACGCTCAGATTTTTGCTAATTGCCAATCCTAGACCGGTTCCACCAAATTTACGTGTGGTCGATGCATCGACTTGGCTAAAAGATTTAAATAGCCGGTTGCGATCTTCTTCTGGAATACCGATTCCGGTATCTCGAATCGCAAAGTGGTACTCGATTTCCGATTGATCCGTCTGGCTTTCCCCGAGAGTGGGCCGGGTGTTAATTTCGGTGCTAATTTCAATGTAAACCTCCCCCTCTTTCGTAAATTTGATCCCGTTGCCGATAAGGTTTAGCAAAATTTGTCGAAGGCGGGTGACATCACCGATTAGACTTGTTGGCTGATCAAAAGGAATTGAATAGAGCAGCTCTATCCCTTTTTTGTTGGCGCTTTCGGCCAAAAGTTCGACGACGTCTTCTACGCAGACGCGTAAATCAAAGGGTGCTTCTTCTAAGTCGATTTTCCCTGCTTCAACTTTTGAGAAATCGAGAATGTCATTAATGATTTTTAGCAACGAATCACCACTGCTGTGAATGGTTCTTGCAAGCTCTTGTTGTTCGGCCGTCAAATCTAGGTCTAGCATGAGGCTTGCCATGCCGATAACCCCGTTGAGCGGTGTACGGATTTCATGGCTCATATTGGCCAAAAATTGGCTTTTTACCAGGGTTGCCGCTTCCGCTTCTTCTTTCGCAACGAGCAGTTCTTGATTGACCGCCTGAAGTTGCTCCATGGATTGCTTCTGAAAATTTTCATAGGCCAGACCGATTGTGATAACAGTGAGAACCCCGATGACAAAAACGATGACCCAAAGGAGCGAGGCTGGCTCCACTTGGTCCCTTAATAAATTTACCGCTTGCAGCTGCTCATCATAGGCATAAAAAGTGAAGAGTGCTGCGACAGAGCAAAGTGCAGAAGCCGCCCCGATTCGTGGGTTGATGAGAAAGACATTTTCTAGAGGCCAAATTAAGAGAAAAATGGTGGCAACTGATAGAAGGCCACCGAGAATGGCCGAACCACCCACAA
>JAHDEB010000019.1:0-20748 GCA_020629055.1 Chloroflexota bacterium | reverse complement strand
AGAAAAATGGTGGCAACTGATAGAAGGCCACCGAGAATGGCCGAACCACCCACAATCATAATCCCGCTTTGTATTGAAAAAAGGGTGCCGACGAAAATAAAGTTTCCGGTTCGGCGGAGAATCCAAGGGTTTAGAATCATCGAGATGCCAACCGTGATCGCAACGAGATCAACGATTAGCACTTCTAACGACATAAGCGTGGTGATGACCGGGACAGAGATGCAACAGATGGCAGAGAAGATCGATAGGGCGATCATTAAGCGTGCTTTGCGTATTTGATTGGCTTCTTCAAACTGGCTGGATTGCTGTTGGGGCAAGAAATAATCAATATAACTGATCAGTCGGCCGGGGATTATGCTTTGCGGTGGTTGGAGCTCAGATGTCATAGACGCTAGGATAGCGGTGGATCAACGAAGTTTAAATAGTCTTTTTTGGGGATCGCAGATAGCGAGGAAACGGTAAATGAGCAGTAGGATTTAAGAGAGACTGCCGCTTTAATAGCCAGCTTTTTTATCGACCAAGTTGTTTAGCGGCCGGCCGTCGCGCCATCGTTCTAGATTGTCGATAAAGATTTGCCCAGCCCGTTCATGATACCGAGGAGATGAGCCAGCATAATGAGAGGTAATTAGCACATTCTTCATTTGCCAAAGGGGAGAATCGGCCGGAAGCGGTTCTTGTTCGAAAACATCGAGGGCTGCCGCACGAATCGTCTTGTTTCGCAGTGCGACAATCAAAGCTGGTTCATCGATGATTTCGCCGCGGCCGATGTTAATCAAGATCGAACTCGGTTTCATCAGTGCCAATGTTTTCGCATTTAGCAAATGGTGTGTTTCTTGCGTGTAGGGCAGCGTGACAACGACGACATCCGCTTTTGGTAATACAGCGTCAAGCTGATCAATCCCAACCAACCGGTCGACGAACTTGGCCGGTTTGCTAACAGTGCGCCGGACCCCGATCGTGTGCATATCAAACGCCTTCGCTAACTTGGCAGTACGTGAGCCGATCCCACCCAATCCTAAAATCAGCATCGTCTTATCAGACAGCTCAAACATGTCGCCGGACGAATGTGCAAATGGGGTATCTTTGAATTTTTCAGCCTCTGGAGGGGAATAGGTGCGTGCCCAAACGGCTGCATGTTGTGCCAAAACCGCGTTGTCTAAATGACGTGCTAGGGTCAGCAGCATTCCAAAAATGTGCTCCGTAATTTGCGTTCGACTATGGCCTGCCACATTGGTTAACACAAAAGGCATATCAACCATTTCCGGATGTTTTTGCAGCCAATCTGTGCCGACGCCCCAAAAGTGGGCCCATTTTAAATTTGGCATGTTTAGCAAACTAGATGGTTTGAACCAGCCTGCAATCGCTTCAACGTGTGGCGCTACCTGCTCAATAGTTTCGCGATCGTTGGTGTGTACCAGTTGCAAATGATCTGGTAAACGTTCCTTGATTGCCCCCATTTGCGCTTCGGTTAACTGATTTTGTCCTAGTTTTAGTAGAAAGATAGACATGGTGTGATTTGTAGCCGACCGCCCTAATTTCGAAAGAATATCGAGGTGCGAGAGTCTTGGCGATGTAGGTGGGCCCGATCTGAAGACCATGGAGCGTATGGGGCCATGACGATATTGCACATCGCTAGCAGGCTTGCGTCATAGTTGACGCGCCATCCTTTAAAGTTTCTCCAAGCCAAATCCCGGTCAGTTTTAAGAGGCACACCGGCCGCTGCTAGTTCATCATATGCTTGGTCAAACTCTTCTCTGCTAATGCTGATCGGATCATCTACCGTGGGAAATTCATTAACTTCGACCCCAAAAAAGCGAACGATGCGCCGCAGCGTTAAGTAGCCCGCTCGTATACACAAATCTTCACGAGGGTCATGGGGTTTGTCGACAACCGAGTTAAACAGGGCGGCCGAGTCGAGTACAGTACCGGCCGCGATGACCCAATTGTATTCGGGCACCGTCGAGCGGTAAAAGGTTAGTGCCGCCAATGAAGTATGTGTTTCTTCAACTGTGGTAAACCAATCTTCCCATTCGAGCCAAAACGGGGTCATTTCATGTAACCCGATTCGATACGCTCGTGAAATGAGTTCGATGGCGGAGGGAGGGCTGCCGGCCCGGACGTCTAATTTCGTGACCGCCATTTCTCGCTCTGACCATGCGGTGTACATCGTGGGTAGATAGGAGATTAAAATGGCAACCAAAATTAGTCCGATCGCCGCTTCTATAAAGACGATGCTTGTTTCTAACACGCCGTTACTGGTGGCGAAACCCAATGTGGTAATCGCTGACCCGCTCAATTTGAAAGCTTCGAACGGGGTGTGCTCCCCTGTCCCCCAATAGATAAATGCGAAACCGATTGTGACCAAAGACAGCCATACCATCGGCAAAACAACTAGGGTGCTGGGGGCGAAATAGGCCATGATATGATCTTTAGCGACATATGATTTGGCAAAACGCAAGCGGAAGTTGAACAGAAGACGAGACAGCCTAAAAACGACGCCTGTGATTGTGTCAAAGATCCCCCTAGGGACCACAAACGTCCGTAAAGCAGACATGATGGCGGCACATACAATGACGATACCGAGGATGACACTTAGAATTTTTACAAGGAGCATAGAATGATTTTAAGGTACAACATGCCCCTATGAAATAGAGATTAGTTGATAGCGGGGAGAGGGTTTGAGCTTTCCGTTGCAACCGGATATGGCTGGCTGGCTAAGGGATTGGACAAGCGAGACTGTGTGATGCGCGACGCCATTCTTGAAGGTGACTTGCCAATGGCCGTCTTGATTTTCGGCCGACTGTAGCGTGTAGGCATTTAAATCTAAGTTGCCGGACTGTTGGCGCAGAAAATATTCGGCCGCTTGTGCTGCACCTGGATAAGCCGTGCGGCCGCGCAGACCGTTTAATGGCACTTGTTTTGCATTGATGGCTTGCCTGAAGGGGGCAATGGTGGCTGTGTCGAACAGTTGGTAGTACAAGCCGGCCGGATAGACCCCCACGACGGCCGCGAATTTGTGGCCGCCTAAATGGGTGCATTGCCACACGTGAGACTCTCCATCATCGATAAATGCTTGAATAATGGGTAGCCCGAACTTGCTGCAGCAATTGTCTCGCTTGCCATTGGTGCATACTAAATAAAGCGGATCTGGATCTACCAATAGCCCAGCCTGGCTTTGTTGGCTGATAAGATCGGCTGGATTGATCAGGCTTAAATCTGAATAGTCAGCTTGCAAATTAAATTGATAGAGCCGTTGGTCACTGTCGGCCGAAATAGCGATGTAAAGAATGGGGGAATCAACCGGCCGGTTGTCTTTTTTGATGAAGACCAAGCGGCTGTGTGGTGTGGTCTCGACCCATTCAGCTAAGAGTGCGTTTATATCTTCTGGCAAATGGTTTTCTGCCAGCGCTTTGGCCGCCCATGGCTGGGGAACTTCAAGCAAAAACCAGACGCTCGTGTTGGATGAAGCGGTACCGATGATGGGTTGGTTTTCTTCAAGGGTTTGAACTGTGCAAAACTCAGATTGTGTCATGGGAAAACTATAGCTGGATAAAAATGGATCGTCTACGGTTAAGACCTGATTTTTACTAAATATGATATGTGCATTCACCCGGTTTTTTTGGCAAGAGAATAAAAATGAGACAAACTGAATCAGCTTTGTCTAGATTTAAGTGGTAATTTTGCTAGATGCTAACCTTTCACAAGATGATGCTCGCATGTACCAGAGTTCAGGTATAATCTCCAAGTAAGATTCCCACACTACGAACCAATAGTTAGCCTGCTTAAAAAATTCATAGCTAAAAGCGAACAGCTAATAGCTCTATAAGGAGTTTGAACCAATGGCAGATCAATACGATGTCGTTGTTATCGGGGCTGGCCCCGGTGGATACGTTGCCGCAATACGTGCAGCACAATTAGGACTAAAAGTCGCCTGCGTTGAGAAACAGTGGTTGGGAGGCGTATGCTTAAATATCGGCTGCATCCCTTCGAAGGCATTGCTTAAAAATGCTGAATACATTCATACTGTCAAAAAGCGGGGCAAAGAACTTGGATTTTCTTACGACAATTTGAAAGTTGATTATGGTGTTGCGTTTAAACGCAGCCGGTCGGCTTCAGGTCGTTTGGTGAAAGGGATCGGCTTTCTCTTCCGCAAATATGGTGTTGAACACATCGTCGGCACTGCAACAATGGCTGATGCCAACACGGTAAAAGTTGCTGGCGAAAAAGGTGAGCAAACACTCAGTGCGAAGAACATCATTATCGCGACCGGTGCTCGGCCGCGTGAGTTGCCAGGCCTTGAATTTGATGGCGAAAAAGTGATCAGCTACATCGAAGCGATCATGATGGATCGCCTGCCAAAAAGCGTGGTTGTGGTTGGTTCTGGCGCTATCGGCGTTGAGTTTAGCTATATCTGGGCCAACTATGACGTTAAAGTCACCATGGTTGAAATCGCAGACCGTATGTTGCCTCGTGAAGAGCCGGAAATTAGCGCGGTCATGCAAAAAGCCTATAAGAAAATGGGTGTAGATTTTAAAGCGAAAACGACAATCACCAATATCGACAAAACGGCCGTTGAAGGTGTTAAAGTGACCTTGAGTGATGGCTCGGAAGTCGAAGCTGACTTCGTCATGGTGGCTGCTGCATTTGTACCAAATGTTGAAGGCATCGGTTTAGATACGGCCGGCGTGCAGTTGAGTGATCGCGGGATGATCGCGGTTGATGGCCAAATGCGCACCAACGTGCCAAACGTATATGCGATCGGTGACTGCACCGGTGGCGGTGGCAAAATGTTGGCCCATGTTGCTTCGGCGATGGGGCATGTTGCGGCCGAAGTCATTGGTGGCCATGAAACGGTTGAACTCGATTATCGAATGATTCCTGGTGCCACTTACGCTATGCCTCAGGTTGCTAGCTTTGGCTATACAGAAGCTGATGCGAAAGAAGCTGGCTATGAAGTCAATGTCGGTACCTTCCCATTTAGTGCCAACGGACGCGCTTTAGGGATGGGCGAGAAAGAAGGATTTGTCAAAATTATTTCCGATGCGAAATACGGCGAAATCCTCGGCGCTCATATGGTAGGTCCAGACGTGGCGGAACTGTTGCCGGAGCTAACCTTGGCCCAGCAGATGGAAATGACGGCCGAAGAAATCGCTCGAAACATTCATGCGCATCCAACACTCAGCGAGGTGATTATGGAAGCGGCATACAATGTAGAAGGGCAATCGGTACACAACTAATGAGTGGGCGGTGGGTAGTGACTCGTAATTAGTTGCTGCCCACTCATCACTAGTCACTACCTACTAAAAAAATGTCTTACATCCTCGTCATCGGTGCCACATTAATGGACACCAAAGGCAAACCCCATGCAGGGCTTGATCCTGCGACATCTAATCCGGCCGATATTAAAACCACTTTGGGGGGTACCGCTCGCAACGTGGCTGAGAATTTGGGCCGATTAGGAGCCGATGTCAAACTGGTTTCGGCGGTGGGTGATGATATGATCGGCCGCCAGCTGTTAACCAAAACAGAGGCGTCTGGGGTCGATGTAAGCCATGTGCAGGTTATCGCCGGTGCGAACACCGGCAGCTATATCGCTCTGCTGAATGCATCTGGCGGACTTTCAGTTGCGCTGGATGACACACGGGTGATGTCGGCGATTACCCCTGATTGGATTTATAAAAACCGTATTTTGATTCGGGATGCGAGTTTGGTGATGGTTGATGGGGGAGTGATCGCAGCCACCCTTGAATCGATTGTAAAGCAGGCTAACAAGATGAATGTGCCGGTTTGCGCCGATCCTTCATCTACACGACTGGCAACACGGCTTTGCCCGATTTTAGACTCTCTCCATTTGGTTGTCCCTAACGAGCTAGAAGCGGCCGCCATTTGCAATGCGGAGTATGAAGGGTTTGACCCTGACAGCAGTTTGGCCTTGGCACGGGACTTGGTTCGCAAAGGGGTTGATACGGCCGTTGTCACTTTGTCAGATTTTGGCTTAGTCTATGCAACCACCGATGAAAGTGGCTACCTGCCTTCAAACGCCACAAATGTGGTTGACAGCACCGGCACGGGGGATGCGATTACGGCAGCCATTTTATTTGGCAAATCAGAGGGGTTGCAGACCCTAGAATGCATGAAACTGGGTGTAGCCGCGGCCGGGATGACATTGCAAACGGCTGACAGCGTCTATCAAAGTATTTCGCTTGATGAACTATACGATCATCTCGTGGGTTAAAGCCAAAAAGATCAAGATTTGCGCCAAGTAATAGGTGCTCATCACCCAAAAATCTCGATAGGGAACTGATCGCCAAAACTTCTCTACCGCAATCACACTATCAGACAGCATAAATACGATGGTACCTGCAATCAAGAGCCAATTTAGCGGTGCATGAATCGCTGCCGCGATCCCCATAAAGACACTTACAAGAATATAGGCTAAGACCGGAATTTTTAGTTCTCCCAAACCGGGCCAAATTTTAGTTGTTAGCACGATGCCTAATAGCAAAATGATTACGATTGGAACGATGGCAGCTGTTTGGAACCCCGTAGATTGCAGAAAGTTGATCCCATAAATCACGTGGGCGATAAAGAAAGAGCCTAATCCCCATACGAAGAGGCTATCATCTTCATCAAGGGCCAAAAATATGTCACCCGCGGCCGAGAATAATAAAGACCCCAAGAGTAAATATTTGACCATGCTGGGTAATTGAAACGAATTGCTAAAAAAGAGAACGGCCGCAAGTAATAAAATCGGGGCAGCTTTTATTAAGGCATGACCAAAATATTTTTCAGGCTGTTTGGTGATATAAGCGGCTGCCATAAGGGTAAATGCGATGATGAGAAGCGGAGTTGAGATCATATGAAACCTAGGATACCAATAAAAAAAGCCCTAGCAACAATTGTCACGAGGGCTTTTATGTTATCTGTTCTGTAGAGTTAGTTTATCTTACAACCAACTCGTTTACGCTGCTCGGGGTCACCACAACGTTTTCGTAAATGATGTCTCCGGCGCTATTCGTGATGTTGTATACGCCTGGCTCTAGCTCAACCGGACGGCCGCTAACGACACCCCGTTGAACCGTGTTGCCGTCTAGATCGGTGATCAAGTAGCCGACTGTCATCGTTTGTGCCAATGCGTCCGCTAAACGGTCAGCATCAGATGCGTCGTAGTAATCGCCGCCACCTTTTTGAGCCCAATCGATAAACTGATTTTTCAGTTCTTCATCTTGAATCGCAAAGCCGATGATGTTGACTTGAACTTGAGTGCCTTCGGCCGCCAATGTTTCAATGACGATGCCTGGGTCCCGGCCGCAAGTTTCTTTCCCATCGGTTAACAAGACCACAACCTTTTCGCGGTTGGTGCTGGCTAAGTCGTTGCGCACTTGGGCCAATGAGGCCGCTAGGGCGGTGTTGGCATCAAATTGAGGCTCGATGCCTGCGATTGTTGCAACAAGGCTTTCTCGGTCGAGTGGCTGCAATTCAGACATTAGGTCGGTGCGGCAAGCCAAGTTACCTTCGATGTTACCAAATGCACGCAGTGCGACCGGTGCACCCTCTGGCAATGTGTTTTCGACGAGGTCGATCATGGCATTGCGGGCGATGGCGATCCGGCTATTTGGATCGTCTGAACCGAGGCGATCTGCCTCTTCATCGCTATCGAGCGGGAAGGTCATTGACCATGAGGCATCGACAATCAGTTCAACTGCTGGGGCGGAATCTGATCCATTACCAGCTGCTGCGCTACCTTCATCACCATCGGTTCCATATCCAACTTTTAATAAGCCGTTTCGGCCGCTGTTGGAAAGGGTGATTTCGCGAGCCGCGCTGATATCAACTTCGGCCGTTGCGATCTCATCTGGTGAATCTGTGATTGCACCGTCAGCGAAAAGCTGAGCCTCAACTGTATGTAATCCGGCTGGCAAAAGACCATCAAACGACCATGTGCCGTCATCACCTACATCGATGGTTTTAACCAAAACCCCATCGATGAATAAACCAACCGTTGTGCCTGGGGTTGCATCCCCATCAATTGAAACCAATTCGTCGCTGTCGTTGCCAGCGGCCGCATCTAAAATCACTAAAAGATATTCAGGATCAGGAACAGTGGTGGGTTCTGGTTCTGGCTCAGGTTCCGGTGTCGGGTCAGCCACAACTTCTGCATTTGTTTCGGCCGCAGTTGGTTCCGGTTCCGGTTCTGCTGCGGGTTCAGTCGGTGCTGGCTCAGCCTCTGCGGGCGCACTTGTTGGTGCGGCTGCTACAGCTGGGGCTGCAAGACCTAAATTAACGCCGTTAGATGCAACCTGCTCGTCACCCTCAACCGCAACGACTGAAAGATCATAATCCCCAGCATTGTCTTGGTTGTAGATAAATGACCAATTCCCATCTGCATCTGAAGTGGTTGAATCAACCTCTTCACCATTCACAAACAGTAAATGGCGCGTGTTGGCTGATCCGGTGCCGTTAAGCGCGATAGCGCCTGCGGTTAAACCACCTAAGGCCAGACTAGGATCAAAGCTTGGTTTTAATAGAGCTAAGCCGCCTGCGTCTCCGATGCCGAGTTGACGTCGTGCGCTTGTCATCGTGTCACCGGCTGGGAACATGCGAACCGCTTTGTCGCCAGTTTCGCTGTCGGCCGAAATATTAAACACTCGGCTGGCTGATTGAGACCCATCAATATCGGGGTGAACCGAATAGACTTCATAAAGACCAGGGTCAAGATTTTTGATTTCGTACGACCATTTTCCGTTTAGGGTTGTTTCGGTAGATCCCACATTGTTTCCGTTTAGATAAATATCTACCGGTTCGCTGTCTGCACCCGTTCCATCAAAATGAACAAAGTTGGGGCGATAAGCTACCCGCACATTTGTAACAGATGTTCCTTCTGCGATATTTGCGGCGTTGCTGTCAAGCTCCAAACTTTCCCCTGCAAGTTCAGCTCCAGATAGTTCACCTAGAGGAGTTTCTGTCGTTGTGCACCCTCTGAAGTAGAAGATTGAAAATAAAATAAGCGCCAGAACGACAAGTAAGGCGGTAAATTCATCCCGAGAAATCCCAAGGATGCGTAAGACTTTATTATCGTCTTCGTTTAGATCAGACATTTCAGATATCTCCTTTTTTTTGATTGCTTCGATGCAAATATCTGTTTGTCAGGACCAGCAATGGTTGAAACCCCGGTCTGGCCTGAAAAGTTATTTGTTTTTTAGCTCAACCACTTTTGCTAACGATCGAGGATTAAAAATCGGTCAAACTTCAGCGTCAGCTCCTTCCAAAACTGAAACTGATGAAACCGTTCCGAATCACCCTTAGAGGGTGCACTCTCTTTAATCCCAAATAGCTTTTATGAAGGGGTTAAACGACTTGGTGTATAAAAATATTACGTATTGAAAATTAACTGGTTGCAATATCATCGATCCGATTACTGAATTGGTAATTGCAACTGACTATTTGTCTAATAAGCAAGGCCGATTATCAAAAATCGGCCTTGCCTTAAGGGTAAACTGGGTTGTTAAAGAATAAAAAGTTGTTCGCTTTTTATTCCGGATCAGCTAGAGAATTAGCTTTTATCCGCCTAATAAAGTTGAAACACTATTCGGTGTCACAATGACGTTCTCGTAAACGATTTCACCCTGGCGATTTAGGATGTTGTAAACGCCTGGTTCGAGTTCTAGATACCGGCCGCCAACAACACCACGCTGAACAAAGTTGCCATCCGTGTCTTGAACCGTATAACCAACCGTCATCGCCCGTTCTAAAGCGACACCTAAGAGGTCTGCGTCAGAAGCATCGTAGAATGCACCATTTCCAAGTTCGGCCCATTCTGCGAATTGAGCTTTTAGCCCTTCGTCCAAAATGGCGAATCCGATTACGTTAAGCGAAACATCGATGCCTTGAGCCGCTAAATCTTGAATGATTGCAGCTGGGTCTTCACCACAGGTTTCTTGCCCATCGGTTAGCAAGACGACGATTTTCTCGCGATCTGTTCCTGCTAGGTCATTTGGCACCTGGCGTAAAGCGGCACCAATGGCCGTATTCGCATTAAATTGTGGGTCGATGCCGTTTACGACGTTGGCAAGCGACTCACGATCAAGTGGTTGTAGAGCGGACATTAAATCGGTACGACAAGCCAGATTTCCTTCGAGGTTACCAAAGGCACGTACCGCAACCGGTGCGCCTTCTGGTAGGGTCTCTTCGATTAGATTCACCATCGCTTCTTGAGCGATTGCGATTCGACTGTCTGGGTTATCGGCCGTCAAACGATCTTCCTCTTCATTGCTGGTTAGAGGCAGAGTCATCGACCATGATGCGTCGACGATCAGTTCAACAGCAGGAGCGCCGGCCGCTTCATCTGCCGCAGCGGAACCATCATCGTTCGTTCCTGAACCATCACCCACAGGAGCACCGAATAAAATCCGGAACAGGCCAGACCGGCCGCTGTGAGTTGTGTTGTTTTCACGAGCTGCAACGACTTCAAAAGAAACCGCTTCTGCAATTGCAACCGCTTCACCAGATGTATCTCCATCTGCATTGTCAAATAGCTGTGCTTCGATTGAATGTGTACCAGGGGCAACGATTCCGCTAAAAGACCAAGTTCCATCATCGCCAATAACGGCGCTATGGACTTGGACGCCATCGACAAAGATTGCGACTGTGGCGCCCGGTGTACCGGTGCCTGATACGGTGATGGCAGAGTCGCTATTTTCACCAACAACGGTGTCAGTAATGGCGATATCAAATGCTGGGGCAGCTTCTTCTTCGACCACGACGACTGGGGCGGCAGGAACCACACGAAGGGCGATAGAATCAGACTCAAGTTGGTCTGTCCCGTTGCCAAGGGCCACAACACTTGCTTCCCAATCGCCTTCAGGCGCATCGTTGATCACAAATAGGAACTTCCCATTTTCGTCTGCTATGGCTCTGCCAGCTTCTTGTCCATTTAAATAAAGGACGTGGGTAGCATTTGGTGTACCATTGCCTGTGATGGTTAAGCGTCGGCCGATTTCGACCTCTGAGCCATCTAGCCAGCTATCAAACTGGGGTTTTACCAATGTGATGGCTGCGGCTGGCACAATAAATGAGCGAGCGGCTGATCGGCCGTCAATTTCAAAGTATTCAGCATACGCATCGTAATTGTCTGGGGAAAATAGCCCATTAAATTGAGCGCGCCATGAGCCGTCTGCACCGATCGGTGCGCTGCCGACAAGGGCTGAATTAACAAAAACGCGAGCTGTTTGGCCAGGTTCACCTGTTCCAAAGAATTCAACCGTCTGGCCGTCTTCACCCACATTGATACCGTCTAAAACAAGGGCTGCTGGTCCTGCAGCGGGGACCGCCGCAAGTGGGGCGGCTGCGTTTGTCCCAAAGCAGCTTCGAGAGTAAAGCAAAGCGATCAAGATCGCTGCAACCAAAACACCGGTGCGAATTAGCCCGGTATTGTCGAACCACATGGCGTCACGTTCGTCATTAACATTGTCATTCATGTTAGATATCTCCTTAACTCCGTTGGCACTTACACCAACCGAAGGCTGAAAACAGTCAAATTTCAGCTTCAAAATTTAATATTTTAGTCGCTATACCGCTAGGCTAAAATTGCTCAGTAGATCGGTGTCGTGTGGCACAAGGGGATACGTTCAATGCATCACTTTGCTTAAAACTGTCCCAATCTAAGGAAACGATTCTCAGCACGGTATCGTTACTATTTTTAATGGGTATTTCCCGTAAAGGTCTGTGAGGGTCCGTCTTTAGACTAAATTATGACTCAGAATATGAATTAAGAGAAAAATTTGTTGAAAGTGACATATTTTGATAATAGCCACCTTTTCACTTTGTATTCATGGGTGAATCTACGCAATTTAGAGCGTTAATCGCTAAACATACCGATTTATTCCTCTCTGGGGGCGCCTGTTCCATCTGTTCGAGGTAAATCATCATTGATATGCAGCCACTTTAGCTTCTCTGAAATATAGGTATGCTCCTGCATCGGGAAACGATCCGGGTCGTCCATGACCCCGACATACAAGTAGATTTGGCCTGCTAGCTTCTCATCCTCGTAGCTAACCGATGTGCCGCATTCCGGACAAAAAGAGCGCGTTACAGTTTTTGATGACTTATATCCGGTTAACGGCTCACCTTGCCAGACAAGGTCGGCCGTCGGGAACCCGACAAAAGCGGAAACGGCCGCACCGGTTGAAATGCGACAGTCATCACAGTGGCAATAGCTTGCAAAGTTGGGGTCAGAAAAAATGGTGAAGCGAGAGCGGCCGCACATGCACCCTCCCTCATGTCGAATCGGTTCGGTTTGATCAGTCATGCCGCAGAGTATATCTGATTCAAAGAGAAAGGTTGAATCTCGTCCCGTTTGAACCGCCTCTTTTTGTTGGGCGTTTATGAACCGCCAAATTGACTGAAAAACGCATCGACCTGTTTCTGACCCTTATAGTTTGCTCAATCATTGCCAATTTACTTTTACTGTTTTGAAAGACGTGTATAATCTTCCAATTGCTGATAGGTAGGTGCCAAATTTGATTCAAAAGCGCAATATACCCCCACAACAACCGTCAATCTATGCTGAAACTGCTTCGCTGAACGTGTCCCATCTGAGTATCGGCCGGGCCCATTATCCGCCCGGCGGCACATTTGGCCCGCGCCAAATGAAATTTTGGTCTTTGATTACAGTGCTCAAAGGGCATGTGAAATTTAATGTGGATGGGCAGACGTATCATGCGGGAACTCATACCGCATTTTTGTCACATCCAGGGACCAAAGAATATTATGAGTGTGCTCGATCGGGTGAAACAGAGCATACGTGGGTCCGTTTTCAGCTAAACGGTCTCTCTCGGCAGCAGTATGACCGCTTTGTCGCTTTACCTCGGCCGATTATGTTGTCTGAAGAAATTCATGCACGCACGTTAGAAGTATTACGCCTAACGGGCGGAGACCATTTGCGACACACTGAACAGGCCCAAGCGATGGCGCTCTATCTATTTTGGCGATACGTGTCCGAGGCTGAACGTTTGCAGCGGGGCAAACAAGTTTCACTCGCCGTGCTCGCCGTTAATCTGGCCCAAGACTTTATCCATGAGCATATTTTTGAGCCGATTACGGTGGCTGATATCGCCCTACATGCTTCAATTAGCCCCTCGCAATTGACCCGACTGTTTCGATCTAAAGTTGGGCAAACCCCTATGTCATATGTATGGCAAGTACGCACCCAGCGAGGCATAGAGCTTTTGCAGAATACCGGGTTGTCGATCGGACTGATCGCCCACCAATGTGGATTTAAGAGCCAGGCTCACTTTACGCGTCGCATTAAAAAGCAGACCGGTGTTGCTCCTGGGGAGTTACGCGAACGGGCAGACCGTATGATGGGGGACTATCAAAACTAGGCCGGCTTAGGGTTTTCGCCCCCTTAGCCAGTCGAAGGGAGTAAACCGCACTTCGACAAGCTCAATGCTCGATTGTAAGCGAAAGTTTTATAGATAAAGAAGATCTAGGAAAGTTCGTAAATGGTTCCGTTGGTAGTTAGGGCTAGAATCGATCCAGTTTGAGAGACCGCTAAGTCAACCAACGGGTTGTTGGTGAGGCCATCTATGGAGCTCCAAGAGGTGCCATCAAACATGTGTAGCTGATCGAACGTTGCACACACGATTGTCCCATTTGCTAAACCAACCACGGCCGAAAGTGGTAGCCCCTCTGTGCCAAGGCGGTGGGTGTGCCAAGCGCCATTTTTTAAAATCAAACAGTCTGCCCCAAGGGTTAAAGCAACCGCTGGACCAGAATCATCGGCCAAAACCGCCAAACGGGGCACACGCCCATATCCTAAATGGGTGCCTACCGGTTGCCAAGCTTCCCCAGACGCGGATTGCCACCAAATTTTATAGCTCTTTCCATCTTCACCAAGCGTCACCGCACCGTTCGGGCACGAGAAGATGACCCTGTTTAGAGGCGGGTTTAAGATCGCTTCTTGGGCAGGTTCAGCTTTGCTCCAACCGCTTTCACCGGCCGGTGAGAGCCATTGTTCCCCCGTTGATTCCTCGATGAGCCAATCGCCTTCATCTAAAACCTTGAGTTTGTTGAACCTGCGCAGTGGACCAAAACCATCTTGGTCTTTATCGATGTTTTTAACACCGCCGTTAAATAATCCCGCGAAGAGCTGCCCCTGTTGGATGGCTAAACAGGTGATCGGTTTCTCTAATTGGGCCACTGTTTCCCAATTGTGGCCCAAGTTTGTAGAGGCATACAAAGCACCGCTACCGGCCGCTGCATAAAATGTCTGTTTTTCTCGGTTTGCAACGTCGGCCGCAAATGCTGTAACCGACTGGTTGTTTAAGGGGGTATTCGTCGGTGACCAACTTAAACCGCCATCTTCCGAAAGCCATATCCCGTGTGCTTCAGTACCAGCAAATATTCGCTGATCTGTTGCAAAATTTGGGCTAAACAAAAATGACTGCGCGATGAAATTTTCAGGCATCTGTCCTGAAAATGTCGATTTTCGCCATGCACGCCCACCATTGGGAGACTGGTAAATGCCATCGGCCGTGGCCGCTATCGCGATTTCGCTGGCTGGGGACCATTCAGGAGCACATGCGATCGAGAGCACGTTGTAGTCTTCTAGCCCAAACGTTGCAAATTCCCAATAACGCCCCCCATCTGAAGAACGCAGCACCCCTTGCCCCGCTGTACTGGCAAGCACAACACCGTCGTTTAAAATGTTTGGGGATGGGGCCAAGGCGGTAATCGGCCGATCAGCCCCCTCCACTGTGGCTCGCAGCCAATGGTCGCCGCCGTCGCCCGAATAAATCAAATTAAAAGGAAGCCCGGCCGCTAAAAGTCTGTCCCCTGCCTGCACGATCGCCTGTACGCTGGCTAAGGGAATCTCGTGTACCACAGGTACAATTTGCTGGCTGTCGTCGTGCAATACAAATAGCCCGGCCGGTGAGCCGACCCATAGCTGATCCCCTTGCCCTTCCAATGCAATGGGGGTTCCTCCCCCAGCGATCTGAGATTTTTTAACCCATTTTTTGTCGTTTGTTGTTACTGTCAAGATCGTTTTACCCGCCCTGATGTGAAAAATTTAATTCAACCTGCAAAACAGGTCTGACTGGTTAGAAGTGAGATTCGTCTCTCAAGGGAAAGTTTCGTTGCTAAGAGACTGTTTTTTAAATCGAAAAAAGCCATCTTTGACAGGATTTTCAGGATGATGCTTACCCATCAAATTATCCTGTGCATCTTTCAAATCCTGTCCAAAAAACATTGATCAAACAGTCTTTAAGGGTCGTAGCTCATTTCTGGATTTTTGTGCAATACGATGGTTTCGACACTCAAAGCCATCATCGCACCCGATACGGCCGAACGTAATGCTTCTACTGTGACTTCGGCGGGGTCTAATAACCCTGCCGTCTCGCCATCGATCAGCTGCTCCTGCATCACGTCGTACACCATACCTGGTGGATGGGTAAGAACCTGCTCCATCAGAAAGTCTGGCACCGGTTCACCGCTATTTAAAAGAATCTGCTCAAAAGGGGCTTTTAACGCTTTTAGCAGCACCATTCCCCCAGGCTTTTTGACATCGCTCAGCTCATTGACAGCTGCTTGAACCGCTTGTAAACAGTGTAAATAAGCGGTCGCTCCGCCAGGAACGACTCCGCCTTGTGCCGCCAGTTTTACCGCTTGAGCCCCTTTCTTTGATGCCCCGATTAAAAAGTCTCGCTCAGTTTTTGAATGAGCACCCACTTGGATGACACCTAATTTGTTCCCCAATCGGGCGATGCGTTCTTCGGTCTTGGCGATGTTTTCATCCCCTTTTGGCAATGAATTTTTATGTTGTACCAGCTCTTTGACCCGTTCTGCGACTAGGGCTGGATCTCCGTTTCCGCGCGTGATTGTGAACTTGTCTTTTTGCGTGCTAACCCGTCTAGCAAAACCTAAATCTTCAGCCGTTAAGCTGCTCAGCTTGCGGCCGTTGTGCGGCCCCAACACGGTTGCTCCTGTTAACGTGGCGATATCTTCTTGTTCTTGTAGCCCCGATTCACCCCCGCGTAACAATTTAACAGCGACAATTTTGATCCCATTTTGGGGACTGGCATGGGTTTGGACTAGGGCTGATTCGACTTCGGGTCCAAATTCGGTACAGCCTAAAAACAATGTTTTGCTTTGGCTGTTGTAGATGATGCGCATCAGCGGCACCAGTTCGGCCGGGTCGTTGAGCTTGTCTGCAAAAAGGGCCACATGCGCATTATGTTGGATCGCTTGGTGTGAAGCTGGGGCGTTTTCCATTCCCATCGAGATTAAATTCCCGGTCCAACGCCCCCCGTCGACATATTCTCGTTCTAGGACCGGTGCCATGTAATCTTTGGTGGTGAGATGGGCTTCTGCACCTAAAATCGCAACCATTTCGCCCAAAATTTGACCCAGCCGCGTGTGTCCTGTCGCCCCAATGCCTACCGCTGCTAGGGTGGTTTGACGTTCGGCCGGTTGGGCCATTGCTTGTAGATGGTTTAAGGCGACATCGGCCGCAAAGCGAACCCCATCTTGAATGTCAACCAAGCTGTATCCGGCCGTTAATAATTTATACGCTTCCTCAAGAATCGCTTGGCTTAAAACGGCGGCCGTTGCCGAGCCATCCCCCATTCTAGTTTTCATACGCCAAACCATTTGGCGCACAATCATCGCCCCCATATCTTGCTGGCGATCGGGCAAGGCGATAATGCGCCGCGCAATCGTAGCAGAGTCGGTTAGGATTTCAGGTGGTCCGGGTGTGTCCTTTTCATTGAGCACAATGCCCTGACTTGGCCCTAAAGTAGCTGCCATCAGGCGAGCCAATTGGCCAAACCCCTCCTGTAGATTTTCAGCTGCAGAGGGAGAGAATATTACCCCTTT
The DNA here is from genome assembly GCA_020629055.1 of Chloroflexota bacterium. Taxonomy (GTDB): domain Bacteria; phylum Chloroflexota; class Anaerolineae; order Promineifilales; family Promineifilaceae; genus WTJY01. The sequence goes on along the minus strand of JAHDEB010000019.1, from coordinate 3,873 downwards.
TTTCATCATACGTTTCTTAGTCAAATAATCGCCTGTTTAGGGCGATAAAATCAATGATCCATCTTCCTGAATGGCAAAGAATATAAAAATTTTACCGATTATTTCGCCATTTTAGGTAAAAAACTAACCTAAGCGAAAAGTGAGGTTCTGGCAGATAGCTGGTTTAGCCCCTAATTAGCTGCTCTTAAGGGGGGGAAAGGCTAATTTCCCCTTTTAAATTGACGCTTTTCCGACCTTTCCCTACAATATCCGTTGTCTATGTTTCCCACCAGCCAATCCAGAAATGCAATCAAAACGGTGGGAAGTTTACATCCAGATTATAGGATGACAACTGTCCAGTTCTACTTTCTAGCATAGCTGGAACAATCAAATAGTCACAGGATAGTCACAATTGATTTGTCAGGTACCATCAAAAATGAGACCTTTCAAACTAATCTATAAAGGAGAGAATTATGAGTGCGAACAAAAATGGAATGACCCGACGTCAGTTTCTCATCTTTGCTGGCAGCAGCTCGGCCGCATTGGTCTTGGCAAGCTGTGGCGCAGGTGGAACGGGTGGTGGGGCAGCTAGTGGCCCAGTAACCCTTGAATTCTTGTCATGGGGCGGTGACGAAGTTGCTTACGAGAAACTTATTGCAAGTTATCAAGAAGCTAACCCAGATGTCACCGTTAATTTGACACCCACCCCTGGTGGAGAATTTTATGCGAAACTCAACACGATGATCGCGGGTGATACCACACCAAATGTAAGTTCATTCCAAGGTTGGGAATGGCAACCGTTCTTTGATAAAGGCGTTCTAGCCGACCTGTCAGACATGGTTGCGGGTGATAGCTACTTCAACAATGTTTATGACGATAGCATCAACAGTATCACTGTTAGTACCCTGCGGGACGGCAAACGTGTTTTGATCCCAATGCAATGGGGTACGATGTTGATGTTCTACAGCAAACCTGTTTTCGATGCGGCCGGCGTTGCGTATCCTACCAACGACTGGACCATGGAAGATTTTGTTAGCATTGCAGAACAATTGACCAGTGGTGAAGGTGCAGGCAAGACATTCGGTACTTGGGCCAATGGTTCTTGGTTCCGCGATATTCACTACATCCGTTCAACTGGCAAACAAGAGTTTGACAGCCTAGAAGATCCAAAAACTGCAACGTTCAACCAAAAAGAAATCATCGACATGATCCAATTGGTTGCTCAAGACCTCGTTCACGGCATGGGCGCAGCCCCATCTGCTGCTGATACCGAAGGTGGCGCAGTTGCGATCGAAGCTGGAAACGTTGGTATGAAGTACGAAGGTGCTTGGTACATGCCACGTATGAACAGCCCAGAACTACGTGAAGCTGGCACTCAGGTCGAGTTTGACGTAGTCATGATGCCACAAGGTGCTGATGGCAGCCGCCCACACCGTGGTTGGTCAGAAGGTATGGCGATCCCAGTAACAGATCATGTAGATGCTGCTTGGTCATTCGCTAGCTATTTGGCTTCTGAAGAAGGAAACAAAGTGTATGCAACTGAAACTGGACGTATTCCGAATACGGCCGCTTTGGTCAGCGACTTCTGGGTTCCTGTCGTGAAAGAACGCTTTGGTGTTGATAATGCACAAAACTTTGTGGAAGCATTCAAACGTTCTGAAGTCGACGTTGTTGGCGGAATTTCTCGCTCACAATTCTGGGCAGAAGCGGTTAAACCGGTTGGTTATGACCCGATTTTGGCAAACGATGCTACAGCTGCTGAAGTTATGCCAGCTGTCGATGAAGCGGTACAATCAATCCTAGATGAATTCTGGGGCTAATTTGTAGCTTTTCCACGAGCCAACCTACGGTCATCTAATGACAATGGGTTGGCTCGTTTTATTTCACTTTAAAAAACACAATACTATGGCGGCTATAAACCTCAAAAAGAAAAATAGATGGAAGGATGCAAGCCCTGCAAAAAGACAAGAATGGCTTCTGGGGTATGCGTTTGCTTCCCCATTTATTATCGGATTTGTTGTTTTTGTGGCGTATCCATTTGGCTATCTTATTTGGCTATCATTTCAAGAGTGGGACCTAATCGGCCAAGCGGAGTTTGTTGGGTTGGGCAACTTTTACCGGATGTTCTCTGATACCCCGGCCGGCGTTCGCAATATAAAGAGCCTATACAATAGTGCCTTTTATACGATCCTCGCGGTTCCTTTGCAGCTCATCATTTCCTTCTCTCTTGCAATGGCGCTTACCCAAAAAATTAAATTCAGGGATGTGTATCGAGCAGGCTTTTATTTGCCTCTGATCGTTCCAATGGTTGCTTGGGCCGTTGTTTGGCAGCGTGTGTTTCATCCAGAATTTGGCCTATTAAACGACATTATTCGCCGGGTGATCAATATTTTTTCATCTGAGCCTAGCACTTGGAATGCCGCTTGGTTATTTGAGGTGGAGCTTGCCAAACCAGCCTTTGTCTTCATGTCTTTATGGATGATCGGCCGTCAGATGGTGATTTTTATCGCCGGTCTCGGCAATATTCCCGACTCGATGATGGATGCCGCTAAAGTCGACGGGGCAGGCCCATGGCGACGCCTATTTAGCATTATTATCCCGATGATGACACCGTTTATCTTTTTAAACATGATCTTCGCCATCATCAACTCATTCCAGTCGTTTATTCCCGCCCGAATCATGACAGAAGGTGGTCCTTCAGATTCAACCCTCTTCATCGTTTTAAACATCTGGCGTGAAGGATTTGACTTTTTCAATATGGGGTATGCCTCGGCTCTTGCAATGGAACTATTTGTGATTGTCATCGGATTCACTGCCGCCCAGTTTTATATATCGCGGCGTTGGGTCTATTACGAAGAGTAAGGGAATGAGGAGATAAAATCTAATGACAACTGTAAATAAAACCAGAAAAATTCCAAAAGCCCCGATCTTTACCCGCAAGCGCATCCGCACATTTTTAGGGCTTTCTGTGTTGCAAATCTTTTTAACCCTTTTGCTGATCACATTCTTGATACCGATGTTTTGGATGTTTTCTTCGGCTCTAAAGGACCCCACGGAAATCTTTGTTGTACCTGTTAAATGGATTCCCGATGTCTTGCGCTGGAACAACTTTTCAAATTTGTTTAGCGAAGACTTTAACCTTCCATTCGGTTTGTTCGTATGGAACTCCGTGAAAGTTGTGTTCTGGGCCGTGCTGGGCACTGTCCTGTCATCGGCCATGGTCGCCTATGCATTTTCACGGCTCGAATGGCCCGGCCGGGACTTTGTCTTTGGCCTGCTGGTGGCAACGATTCTAATTCCAGAAGTGGTGACACTGATCCCTCGCTTTATCGAATTCAAGAATTTCGGATGGCTTAATACCCACCTGCCGCTTACGGTTCCCTATTGGTTTGCGGGCACACCGCTGTACGTTTTCATTATGCGCCAATTCTTTAGGTCCATTCCTAAAGAACTAGATGAAGCGGCATATATGGATGGGGCTGGCCATTTGCGAATTTTATTCCAAGTAATTCTGCCCCTTTCAAAGCCGGTCATCGCCACCGTTGCCGTTTTTGCATTGCTACAACACTATAATGAATACCTAGCGCCTCTCATCTTCTTGAACAGTCAGGATATGTGGACCTTGCCTGTCGGTTTGGCCGCGCTAGATGCGACAGAATCATTTACCTATACATGGGAGATGGTTTTTGCCGGAAGTACCGTAGCGGTTGTCCCGATGATCATCATGTTTGTGTTTGCACAGCGCTATTTTGTACAAGGTATTTCTATGACCGGGTTTGGCGGCCGCTAGTACCATGCGGCGTAAGTAACTGATTGGTTAAAGTGGCGCATGGTATCCCATACAAAGGGGTGAACCACATTTCAGTATGTCAGCTATTTATGCCCCTTTGTACT
>JAHDEB010000208.1 GCA_020629055.1 Chloroflexota bacterium | reverse complement strand
CTAATGATCCATACCCAAGTATGCTTTCTGAACCGTGGGGTCCTTCTGCAACGCTTTCGCATCATTGGTCAAGATCGTTTCACCCGTTTGCAACACATAGCCACGATTGGCGACCTGCAAAGCTAAGTGAGCGTTTTGCTCTACCAGCAAAATCGTCACACCCTGTTTGTTGATCTCTTCAATCGCGTCAAAAATCACGTCAACCAAAACCGGTGCCAGACCCATCGATGGCTCGTCCATCAATAGCAGACGGGGCTTGCCCATCAGCGCACGGGTTACAGCCAACATCTGTTGCTCGCCACCAGACATCGTGCCCGCTAGCTGAGTGCGCCGTTCTCCTAATCGAGGGAACAGCTCGTATGACTTTTGAATATCTTCTTTGATACCGGCGGTGTCATTCCGATGAAATGCACCCATCTCTAGGTTTTCTTCAACGGTCAATTTGGCAAACACACCGCGACCTTCAGGCACCATCGCGATCCCTTTGGAAACGAGGTGATGGGGTTCGTATTTGACGAGATCTTCCCCTTCGAAAGAAAGGGTGCCACTGCGCGGCCGCATCAAACCTGAAATGGTGCGCAACGTGGTCGTTTTACCTGCACCATTACCACCGATCAGGGTCACAACCTCACCTTCATTTACGGTTAGATTGATTCCTTTCAAGGCATGAATGTTGCCGTAGTATGAATGTACGTCTTTAACTTCTAACATATTTTACCCCTCCTCTTCTTTGGCCAACGCTTGGGCCGCTTCGCGCCCTAGGTAAGCCTCAATCACGGTCGGGTCCCGCTGGATTTCGTGCGGCAGACCTTCAGCAATCTTCTTGCCGTAGTCAAGCACGGTCACTTTGTCCGAGATCCCCATGACCACTTTCATGTCATGTTCAATCATCAAAACGGTCATGCCGAGGTCGTCACGCAGCCGACGGATAAAGTCGGTGGTGTCGGCCGTTTCGTTCGGATTCATACCGGCCGTGGGTTCGTCTAGCAACAGCAGTTTCGGCTTACCGCCTAACGCGCGGCCGATTTCTAAACGACGCTGGTCACCGTAGGGTAAGTTCTTGGCGAGCAAGTCTCCTTTCCCTTTTAGCCCAACAAATTCTAAAAGCCGTTTGGCTTCTACTTCTGTTGCCTCTTCTTCGCGACGTACGGCCGGATTTCCGAAGATTGTTCCGAGCCAGCTCGTTTTTAGACGGGGCTCTTGCCCTACCATTAGGTTTTCTAAAACCGTCATGTTGTTAAACAAACGGATGTTTTGGAAAGTACGGGCGATCCCTTCGTGGGTGATTTGATGGGATTCAAGCCCAACAATCGACTCGCCGTCGAAATCTAAAGTCCCTTCATCGATTTGATAAAAACCGGTGAGGCAGTTAAAGAAGGTGGTCTTGCCAGCTCCATTTGGACCGATAATGCTGGATATGGTGCCACGGGGCAATTCATAATCTAGATGATCGGTGGCGGTTAACCCACCAAAGCGTTTGACAACCTGGTTTGCTACTAAAATGTTTTCACTCATTTTTTTTAGTTGTTAGATATTGGATATTAGATGTTAGCCGCTAATATCTAGCCACTAACATCTAATCTCTAGTATCTAAATTCTCAGTCGGCCGGAACCGCTGTCGCCTCACTTGCTATATTGTCTTCATCATCGTCACCGCGTAGTTCGCGACGGCGGGCTTCAGACGGCCACAGACCTTCCGGCCGGGTCAACATCATCACCACCAGCAATGCACCGTAGATCAAGAAGCGGAACTCTGCGAATTCGCGCAAAATCTCGGGCAGGCCAACGAGGGCTGCGGCACCAACGACGATACCGGGGATACTGCCCATACCACCCACAATGATGAGGGATAGTACATTGATAGAAACGATAACGGTAAAACTGTTGGGGAAAACGGTACCTACTTTTGTAGCGAAAATCGCACCAGCCAAACCACCGGCCGCCGCACTAAGCGTAAACGCGATGACCTTGGTTCGTGTGGTGTCGATACCCATGGCGGCCGCAACGTCTTCATCTTCTCGAATGGCACCCCATTGGCGGCCGGTTCGTGAGTTCTGCAAACGTGTGGTCACATAAAGCATGAACAAACAGGCGGCTAAACCGACATAGTAGAGTCGTTCTGGGTCACCTAGTTCGATGCCAAAAAAGCTTGGTTTAGGGACAAATAAAATTCCCTGTGCCCCACCAATGTACGGTTTAAGCGCATCGGAGAGAGCCAGCTTCGCAATAATCTCACCAAACCCAAGTGTCGCGATCGCCAGATAGTCACCTCGCATTCGCAGAACGGGCAGAGCGAAAACAAAGCCGGTGAGCATGGCACTGAGCAATGCGATCGGAATCAGCCACCACAAGTTGAAGAATGCGGGGCCACCGTTCGCTGCGATCCCCTGTGGACCGGTGGAGACTAAAATACCGGTAACATAGGCACCAACGGCAAAGTTAGTGAGATAGCCAAGGTCAAGCAACCCGGCCATACCGACCGCGATGTTAAGCCCTAATCCCATCAAAACATATAAGCTGATGGTGACCAATACGTCAGACAAGAAGCGGCCGACGAGCCAAGGGAGTGACAAGAGGAGGAGGATAAGCAACGCATACCCGATGTAATTAACCGTCGTTTGTGCCCCTGTGCTGCTGGCTTGGTAACGCTCGTTAAGTGGCTTGCGGATGTATGGCATAACGATGGGCCATAAAAAGGCGACGACAAAGATAAAAGCGGCAAAACCGGGTTTAATGCTGCCACTTTGCAAAATGGTTTTGATCGTGTCTTTCTCGATCCAGTCGTACCCACGGAAGGTGTTTAGAATCTGATCGAGAAGCTCGCTCATGACCCCGATACCCAGGGTCCAAACCATGGCGTTAATAACCGATTTGCGCCACATGTCTGGCAAAATGGCGACCAATGCACCGTCGAAGGCGACGGCGGCAATGATGAGCCCGAGGATAATGGCACCGGTCATCGGCGCTTCTGTGAGGGAATAGCCGAGTGTCAAGACCTCCATCAAATCTCTGTTGATGCCAACAAACATATTGCGGATGTTGGGGAAGGTGCTGCCGAGCCAAACCAATATTAGGACCGGAATAGCGGCGATGGCGCCGGTGATCAATCCTGATACAAGTGCGGTGCCGTTTCCATGTTCGTCTTTTAAACGATTGGCGATCATATAGCCACCGATTGCGGCCGGCAATAGAACCATGATCTGGCCTAAAGTTAATAGGTCGATTTCACCAAATTGATAAAGGTCTTTGATGATGTCACGGCCGTTGAACGCTTCAACCATGCCCACGACTGACAAATAGAAGATGGCAAGGCCGGTTAGGCTGCCATATCTTAAGAGTGTGTTTCTATCTAAATTCATGATTACGCCTTCTTCTCCGCTAGTTTCTCACCAACAATACCTTGCGGCCGGAAAATGAGAACCAAGACCAACAATGAAAACGCGATAACGTCTTTTAACTGGTTTGCACCGGTAATGCCCAAACCATCTAGAACCAAGTTTGGCCCGATAGATTCGAACACACCCAGCAGCAAGCCACCGATGAGCGCCCCTGGTACCGATCCGATACCGCCAAGAACCGCGGCCGTAAACGCCTTGATCCCCGGAAAGAAGCCCATAAAAAAGTTAACGCCCTGCGGCCGATAAAGTCCGTTGATTACCCCGGCCGCACCCGCTAAGGCGCCACCAACCATAAAGGTAAAGACGATGACCCTGTCGATATTAATACCCATCAAGCGTGCGACCTCTTTATTCTCAGAAACAGCCCGCATCGCTTTACCGATTTTGGTTTTTTCTACTAAGAAATAAAGCCCGGCCATCAAAACGATAGCGAGGACGATGACAACAACCTGAACTTTCGGGATTGAAAATTGGCCGATCGGGATACCGCCCTGCAACATCGGCACCAACGGGTATGATTTAAAGCCTGAGCCATAAAACCCTTTAAATGTGTATTGGAGAAAGAATGAGGCCCCGATCGCTGTAATCAATGGTACGAGACGAGGAGCGCCGCGTAGGGGGCGATATGCGACCCGTTCTAGTAAGATGGCCAATAGCATTGAGACCGTTGATGCCAGCAAGACCAGCATCAGGATCGAAATCGTTGCTTTGACGGGGGTTTCGAGCCAACCGGCTTTTGCCAACGCTTCGGCCGCGAATACGGCCGTAAATGCACCAGCCATGAAAATTTCACCGTGGGCGAAGTTAATCATCAACAAGATGCCGTAAACCAGCGTGTAACCTAAGGCGATGAGCGCGTAAATGCTGCCCTGTGCAAGCCCTGACATGACAAGGCCCAACCATTGGTCGGCCGTGTATTTGCCAGCGGACAATGTGTTATACGCCCCATAAATCACTGCCAAGATAATGACAATGCGTAGACCGTATAAAATTGCATCGACCCAATTAAGTCGTTTGAGAAATCCTCTCCCCATAAACAATCTCCTTATTCACAGATTTATAAAATTGTGCTTCTTCTTTTTCAAATTTAAATGATCACCGAAGATCATCGTGCATAGTTTCCACTAAATTTTTTAGCGACCAGTATTTTACGTTAGCAACGCATTAGTCACAATGTTAATTACGGTATCCCATTTTTTCAGAGAGGAGATCACCCGCATTTTGCAACTGTTGAATGAGCTGTGGCAGTTTTTCGGCCGTCATACGTACCGTTGGGCCTGCCAAGCAGATCGAGGCGTGAGCGGTGCCTTCTCCATCAAAAATAGGGACGCCGATAGCCACGAGGCCGCTTTCAAGCTCCTCGTTGGCGATGGCGTAACCTTGCTCTTTGATCTGATTTAATTCTTGTTTTAGCGCTGTTTTAGTGATCAGCGTATTTGACGTAAATGCATCAAGCGGTTCATTTAAAATTTGGTCAACTTCGTTTGATGGCAAATGGGCCAAATATGCTTTGCCCGTTGAGGTGGCGTAAACGGGTAGATGGCTGCCTGCAAAGTCGCTGATACTTAGTCGGTGACTTGCATCGATTTCATCTATAACCAACATGGTTGGCTGGCCGGCCGGGTTCGTAGAAAGTATTTCGAGTGTGGCCCGCTCATCAACCGTGGAGACCAGTTGCTTGAGGATCGGCCGTGCCAGTTGGCGCAAATTGTCAGTTCGGCTAGCGAGGCCGCCTAGGGCGGTTAATTCCGGCCCAAGGTGGTAGGGGCCATCCTCGTGACGAACGAGAAAACCCTCGTCTACGAGTGTGCTGAGTAGGCGAAAGACCGTGGTGCGATTGAGGGCGGTTATTTTGACAATATCGCTCAACGATAACTGGGTCTGTTTTCCATTAAATAGTTTTAAAATGCGGAGGGCACGTACAACTGCTTGCGCTCCTTGCTTTTTTTCTGCCAAGGGTTTTGCCTGTTGTGTGAGTTGTGGTGTGTTTAAATGGTGAACGTGTCGCCTGAGATGATAAGTCATTTGAGAAAGGTGTGCTAGCTTTTTATCCTCTAAAGCTTGAACCCTTAAAATAGGGTGGGACTTACAGAAGATCGGGCATAGTGAGAGCAAATCTTGACTCATATATTTTACGCCCGTCTAATTAATGAGTCAAATCAAGAGGACAACTGCAACCTTAAACCACCGATAGGCTTGAGAGGCGATGGTTTAAGGTTGTACTAGACGATCGCTTTGTCTATTAAATTCCCATAGCGATGATTGGTTTCACTGATCGCTTGTTCCCGCAGATACAGGCGCAGTTCCAAACGGCCGTCGGCCGAAAGTGGCTCTTGCACAACCGGGACATGTTGCTGGTGCGCAGCCTTTAATAGCTGCTCGCTAGGCTCTTGCAGAATGCGAATTCGTTCAAAGTTGGCGATGTTATCGATCAATTCCGCTTCATCATCAAAAACGGTGAGGGAAATACCAGCCGTTGCCGCAGCGGCTTTGACCAATTCAACCATCTCTGCCGAGTCAGCTTGGCTGTGTAGATAAGCGATTGAATCGATAGGCACATAGCGGAAATGATTGCTTTCACCCACGATGCCGCTCGGGTCATGCTCGACGCTAAAATGATTTTGCCACGCCGTTTGATAGCTCTTTTTAGCATTTGAAACATCGAGCGTTGAGTTTTTCGGAATCCATGTGCCTAAGCCTGCGACATAGTTGGGGCCGCCAGCCTTAGCACCGTTGCCAAAGACAGACTTTTTCCAACCGCCAAACGGCTGCCGCTGAACAATGGCACCGGTCGTTCCCCGATTGATGTAGGCGTTGCCAGCCTGAATTCGCTCGCGCCAGATGGCGATTTCCCGATCATCAAGTGAGTGGAACCCACTTGTTAGCCCAAATTCTGATTGGTTCACAAGATCGATTGCGTCTTCGATCGTTGCTGCCCGCATAAGGCCTAAAACAGGGCCAAAGCATTCAGTTTTGTGATAGAACGAGCCTGGCTTGACGCCCAGTTTGATGCCCGGGGTCCACAAGCGTGGGTTGTTATCAACCATTTTTGGCTCTAACAGCCAACTTTCTCCTGGCTCTAGTTCAGTCAGGGCTCTGTTCAAGGCGCGGCCGGGGATTTGCACCTGAGGGGTGACTTTGCTTGATAGATCCCAAGCCGAACCAACGGTGAGACTTTCGGCCGCGTCTTTAAGCTGGCGTAAAAAGACCTCACTCTCATAGACTTCATCGATGAGGATGGCCAAGCTGGCCGCCGAACATTTTTGCCCATTGTGGCCAAAAGCTGATTGAACCAAATCTTTAATCGCTAAATCTTGGTCCGCCATCGATGAGATGATTAAGGTGTTTTTTCCGCTCGTTTCCGCCAACAGGCGCATTTCCGGCTTCCAGCCCAGGAACATTTGGGCCGTTTCATGACCACCGGTCAGAATAACCGCGTCTACTCGGGGGTCCGTCACCAGCGACTTCCCAACTTCATCGTCCGTTGTGGGTACAAATTGCAATGCGGTTTTGGGAATTCCGGCCGACCACAAGGTTTTGGCCAATTGCCATCCGACCAAAACCGCTTCAGGGGCCGGTTTAAAGATGACGCTGTTCCCAGCCATCAGTGCAGACAAGATGCCGCCACATGGAATTGCAATCGGGAAGTTCCAAGGAGGGGCAACCAAGACAGTTCCAAACGGTTTAAAGTCGTGGGTTTGTAACTGAGGTGTTAAATCGTCAAACGAGCGTGCGTAATAGTTGGCAAAATCTAGCGCTTCACTGACTTCAACGTCTGCTTGATCCACCGCTTTGCCGCCATCTAAGATCGCCGCACCGATTAGATCGCCACGTGCGGCACCCAAGGCACCGGCCGCTTTGAGCAGGATCGCCTTACGCTCGTCGATTGAACGTTTACCCCAATCATTTTGTGCCTCAAGCGCGGTCATGATTGCCGTCTCAACTTGCTCTGGCCGAGCGAGAGCGTATGTGTAGGCGACATCAAGTTCAGGCTTGCTGGGGTCAATCCCTTTTCCATCTTGGTTCGGGCTGAGTTCCGCACCATTAATCTGCAATGGGATCGGATCGGGTGTGACATTGCGCCACGTTTCAACAACCTCTTTGATCCATTCCCGATTTTCAGGTAGAGAAAAGTCTGTATCTGCTTCATTGTTGAAGGGGATATCGGCCGAATATTGCAGGGTTTCAGTTTGTCGATTTTGACTACGATTTGGCCCGATCTGTACGTCGTCTCGCCGTTCAACCGCATCTAAAAAGAATTGTTTTTGACGATCCCAAACCCGATTGCCCACTTCAAGATCAAATAGGTCATGTAAAAAGTTTTCTTCGGCCGTATTTTCGTCCAATCTACGTACCAAGTAAGCGATGGCGCTATGAAAATCTTCTTTGGCTACAGCAGGTGCATAGAGTAATAGGCCATCCGCTTTAGATTGAACCGCTCGTGCCTGATGGTTTGCCATCCCTTCAAGCATCTCGAATTCTACAAAAGGCTCAACGCCGAACTCTGCACGAACAACCAAGGCAAAGGCGATATCGAAAAGATTGTGACTGGCGATGCCGAGTCGGACGGCCGGGCTGTTTTCCGGCTGGCATCCGTATAAAACCATCCGTTTGTAGTTGGCGTCAACATCCGCTTTTGTATAGTACGGGGCTTGTTCCCAACCGTGTAAATCAGCCTCGACTTTTTCCATCGCCAAGTTGGCTCCTTTCACGATTCGAATCTTGATCGGTGCATTTCCGGCCGCTGTTCGCTCTTTTGCCCATTCGGTTAAATCAATTTGGGCCGCATGGCTGTCAGGTAAATAGGCTTGAAGAACGATACCCGCTCGGGTTTGCTGGAACTCAGGTTCATCAAGAAGTTCCTTGAATACGGCAATCGTTAAGTGAAGGTCCCTGTATTCTTCCATATCTAAGTTGATAAATTTTGGGGCAGTTGTGCCGTCGTGGCGCGTGTAGGTGTGCTTGTTGGCTTCGCGGTACAGCGGGCGGAGCTGTGTTTTAATTTTTTCAATCGTTTTGTCATATCCAATTAGATTGATTTGACTAAAAACAGCGGAGATTTTGACCGATATATATTCGATATCAGGGCGACTAATAAGCTCGATATATTGTTGAAGCCGTTTCTTTGCTTCTGTTTCTCCTAGTATCGCCTCTCCCAAATAGTTAAGGTTGAGCCGGGTTCCCATCTCTTTCCGGCTTTGTAGATAGCGGCGCAAAGGCGCATCTTCGGCCGGGATGATCACATTGGATGTTTCTGACCGTAATTTGGCGACGATGAGAGGAACGACGATGTTCGGCATTAGGCGGCCGACTTGAGTCCCTAAACTCATTCCAACTCTTTCCCACCAAGAAAAATATTTAGGTACCCCAAATTTATCGATTAAATGACGTATTTGGTTATTTACCCGACTGTTTGTGTGGCTGCGAAACGCTTGATCTGAAAGTGCCTGGGTCATATTTTTCCCAGCGGGGTCTTCCATCATCCCGGCCAGTTTGCTGGACTGGGCTTTCTCGGACCAAGTTTGACTTTCTTTTGCGGCCGCATGCAGGTCAGCGGCCAAGGCGATCGCTTTTTCAGCTAAAAGATCAAGGTCAACGGTGCTTCTCGTTGTGGACATCGGTTTTGAGATTTTTTTTGCAGGTTGGGATTTAAGAGTGGGGGTCATTTTAGATTCTCCTAGTGTTCACAATGTGAACGACATGCGCATAATATGAACATTGTACCTTCGCAACCTGATATGTCAAGAGAATCGATTGATCATTTTGTATTAGTCGAAGCCGGTTTTTGTGTATAGAATTTTGGTGTGTGATGAGTGTGCCTGATCGATGTGTTGTAGGCAGCCGATGACGTTTTGAATGATTCGGGTCCAGCTTAGACGACAGATCTTTGAAAGTTACAGGAAAATTGAATGAAAATAATCATAGTTGGTGCAGGATTTGCCGGTGTCGCGGCCGGGCGTACATTGGTAGACGCGGGGCATGAGGTTGTTATTTTTGAAGGTCGGGATCGGATCGGGGGGCGGACCCATACCGATTCGTCATTGGGGCCAGATATCGATTTTGGCGGCTCTTGGATTCATGGGCCGCATGGCAATCCTTTGAACGCTATCGCCAAAGCGGCCGGGGCGACTTGGAAATGGACCGACTTTAAAAACCTGATCGGGGATAGCGTCATGGCGTTCGATACGGATGGGACTCAGCTTGATACGGCCGAATACACCCAAGGGATCCACGATTATGATGGGGCGATGGCGATGCTCGAGGGATCGATTTTGGGGCAAGCGCCTGATGACAGCATCAAATCAATGGCGGATTTGTATGCGGCCGGACTGGTTGACGACTCGGCCGGTGAATCTTATGCAACCGCCAAAGGGAACCTTTTTACACGCAAGATTCGTTTTCAGTATGAAAATGCGGCAAGCTTAGAAGAAAGTGCTTATAACGTAGGGGCGTACTTGAAATTACCCGGCGGAGATAATTTGCTTTGTGGTGGTGGCTATCGCCGGGTGATCACTCATCTAGCAAGAGGGGTAGAGATCAAATTAAGTTTGGCGGTCAAAGATATTAAGTACGCAGATGATCGGGTGACAGTCTGCACAGACCAAGGAGATTTTGTGGGTGATGCCTGTCTTGTAACTGTTCCGCTAGGGGTGTTGCAAAGCGGAAACATCACATTTGACCCGCAGCTACCGGCAGAAAAAGCGGCCGCTATTGATCGAATGGGGATGGGAAACTACGAGAAAATCGCTCTTAAATTCCCAAAGATCTTTTGGCCAACAGAGCCACATCGAATCAACTTTTTAAGCGATCATGAACCACCTTTGTACAATGCTTGGCTAAACTTCGCCCATTTCACCGGGGATCCGGTTTTGGTCTGTTATCACGGCGGGCCGATGGCTCAATATTCCAATACGATTGAAGATGAAGATTTAATCGCTGGTTGTGTAGAGACATTGAAGAAAATGTTTGGCCCCGATGTCCCTGATCCCGTTTCATACATTCGCACCCGCTGGGCGGAAGATGAGTTTTCTTTGGGGAGTTATTCGTTTACAAAAGTGGGGCAGTTGGAAGGGGACCGGGATGAACTGGCGAAACCGGTTGCGCAAAAGCTGTTTTTTGCAGGCGAGGCGACCCATCCTAATTTTTATGGCACCGTGCATGGGGCTTATGAATCGGGCGTTCGGGCAGCGAGAGAGATATTGTCTGTTTAGGACTTTCACCCCCTCCCTGCCTCCCCCGATGG
>JAHDEB010000207.1:7445-10679 GCA_020629055.1 Chloroflexota bacterium | reverse complement strand
ACCGTTTTGACCTTGTCTAACGGCAATGCGAGCGTAATCGGACATCCGGCCGTAAATGCACCCACGAACCCTTCCCCATGATCGGTTGTGGCTACAATATCTTCATTGGTCACGTTCATCGTAAAAACACCATCTTCAAAAAATTGAGCAAAATTCCCTTTTAACCCAAAGTCTACAATGATGGGGCCGAGTTGGCCGGGTTTACCGCAGTGGATGTGGAACATCACAATCTCTTCGGGATTCACATCCTCAATGGCGACATGCACATATGCTTCACTCATATCATTGGCAAATGACAAAACACCATGCCCGTGTGACGGTCGCAGCGTACGCGGCACAGATGGTGCCGTTGATTTAAACACATCCGGAGCGAGATCGGGGGTATCTTCTTCATCGTCCCCTTCTTGCTCAGGGCTTAAATAGGCCTCGTAGATAAACCCGATCTCTTTCCCATCGCTTGGGTTTAATGGGATGGGGCTTTCCATTTCAATCTCGGCCGTGTGGGTGCCAGCCGATGCCATGCTGTGTCCGGCCGACGCCACCTCCATAGCAGCTTCATCTTCTGCCCCGGCTCCGGCCGTGTCGCATCCAGTTAATGTCAATCCCAATATTGCCATACCACAGAATAGCGCCGCAACTTTCGCCCAAGTTTGTTTTCTGTTCATACCGATTTTCTCTCCGTATTCGAAACAAGATACGACACAATCAGTGTCACAAATGTGACACACAGTGTATCTTAAGTCGTTTTTCGTGTCAATGTCGGTATACTTGCTTAGATGAACGAAAATGATTTGCGGGTCCAGCGCACCCGGTCACTGCTACGTCAAGCACTCATTGATCTTGTTAAAAGTCAGGGGTATGAAAGTATTTCGATCAGAGAGATAACACAAAAGGCTCAAGTCGGGTACAAAACCTTTTATCGTCACTATGCAGGAAAAGATGAGTTGCTCCAAGCTCTTGTAGATGAAAAGATCGATGACTTTAAGCGGATCCTATCACCTCCTTCTGATCCAACTGCGTCGCAGAAAAACACACTTGCCGCCCTCGTATATATAGAGACGCACGCGGAGCTGTTTTTGATGATTCTCAAAAGCTCCGCGGCAGATCAGCTACTCACAGCGGCCGTCGAAGTCGGCAGAGAAGAAGGACGTCTTACTTTTAGCAGCTCCCAAATCCCTAGCCCGCTCATGACCCATCACTTTGCATCATCTATGATCAGTCTATTTCGTTGGTGGCTTGAATCAGGCATGGCCTATTCAAAAGAGGAAATGGCAAACTATATCGATTTGCTCGTTATCCATACGCTCAAGCAATTGGCGGCTGAAGATTAAATCTGGGGCAGTTGCTAATTTCCCGCTCCTAAATGATATCGAGGAAACTTATAGACGACCTTAGCCTGCCACGGCGCTGAGCACTGTATCGATTGAGTCTGCGTCAAAAGTCACTTCCCACAGCCGATCAATTTTATCGATGTCGAGGCTTGCCATACGCGATGGTAGATCGGCCGGGATATCGTCAAAGCGGTGGCCGAGTGCGATAATAATCGAATCGATTGCGTCTTGTTTTTCATCGTCCATTTGAAGTTCTCCTGCAAAGCTCCCTAACTTTCGGTCGGCTGTCTGATGACTGCATTTTAGATTGATTCTGAGGGTCCAACTACAAAATAGTTAACAGTTTTAACCCAATCTTAAAGGTACCAGCTACAGTCCTTAAACATCTACGCAATGTTCCCGAAAACCTCGCAATTTTTGGGCCAACCCCTTGGATAAATCATAAACGTGCAAAAATTAACTTTAGCCTCTACACATCAACCGGCTCGGCTGGTATCCTTGTAGGCACGCAAACCAACCTCAACATCCCATACAAACAATTGGTCTTTATCTAGGAAACTGACATATGACAACAAGAAAAATTCTAGTCAATACCGGTGGGGGCGACGCTCCCGGACTCAACGCTGTTATCCGTGCCGTCACACTTTCGGCCGTTAATTTAGGCTGGGAAGTTTGGGGCATACGGGAAGGATACCGTGGCATTTTAGCCCCAGATGAGTTCCCCAATGGCGGGCTGGTACAACTCACAAAAGATGCTGTGCGCGGCATTACCCATCGGGGAGGCACGATCTTAGGCACAACCAACCGAGGGAATCCACTTAAATACCCGGTCCAAAATGAAGCAGGAGAGTGGGTAGAAGTTGATCGTTGTGGTGAACTAACCGCCTTTTTTAAAGAACATGATTTTGACACTCTTGTCGCGATTGGTGGGGACGGATCTTTGTCGATCGCCAATGATATCGGACTGCAATCGGGCATCAATGTAATCGGCGTGCCGAAAACGATCGATAATGACCTAGAGGGGACGATTGCGACCTTTGGTTTTGATACGGCCATTGACTTTGCGACTGAATGTATCGACCGGCTACACACGACGGCCGCCTCGCACAACCGCATTATGGTCGTCGAGGTGATGGGGCGTTACGCGGGATGGATTGCGCTATTTGCAGGTTTGGCTGGCACGGCCGATGCGATTCTCATCCCAGAAATACCATTTGATATCAACAAGGTCGTCGACAAATGTACAGATCGGGTCGCAAACGGCCGGAATTTTTCAATTGTTGTGGTTGGTGAAGGGGCCAAGCCGATTGGTGGTGAAATCTCGATTATTGGCAAAACAATTGGGCAGGCTGAACGCATCGGTGGGATGGGACAACAGGTCGCCCATAGCTTGGGTGAACTGACCGGCCAAGAGACCCGCTGTGTGGTTTTAGGCCATCTACTGCGTGGCGGCTCCCCCACAACGCGTGACCGTATGCTGTCATTGCGTTTTGGCACCGCGGCCGTGCGCGCCATCGCCGAGGGGAAACGAAACGTCATGGTTGCCCTTCAACCACCGGAAATTAGCTATATTCCGCTCAATGAAATCGCCGGAAAAATGAAACGGGTCCCCTTAGACGGTGATGCGATCAAAACGGCTCGCTCGATGGGAATTTGTTTGGGGGATTAGGCAGGTTGCAAGGGGCAGGTTGCAGGTTGCAAACGCCGAAGATCAATTTAGTTTATAAAACCAGGGCATGAGTGCGGGGGAGTGCCCTGCACTTATTACACACAGAATCTAACCCTCCCTTTCAAAACAGATGTTGAAGTAAGGGAGAAAAAAGAATCATGTCGGCTGACCAAACAAATCATATAATTCAAGCAGCTTAAATCTGTCTCACTTTCAAGTCAGCAGGTCTCACAC
>JAHDEB010000207.1:0-7345 GCA_020629055.1 Chloroflexota bacterium | reverse complement strand
GCAAAAATTAACAAGATGGCGATTGCACCTTGCAACCGGCCGCTTGAAACCCCCTTTATGTTTGAATTCAAAATTACCGCAAAAGACGACACCGGTGCACGCAATGGCATCTTTCAAACCCCACATGGGCCGCTAGAAACCCCTGTGTTTGCCCCTGTCGGCACCGCTGCCACCGTCAAAGCGACCCAGCCGCGCGACCTTAAAGAGCTGGGGGCTTCGTTGGTGTTGAGCAACACCTATCACCTGTATTTACGGCCGGGGGATGATTTGGTACGGGACATGGGCGGCTTGCACAACTTTATGCGGTGGGATGGCCCCATGTTGACAGACAGCGGCGGGTTTCAAGTGTTTAGCCTGAGCGATACCAACAAAATCGATGATGATGGGGTGACGTTTAAATCTCACATCGACGGATCGATGCACCGCTTTACCCCTGAAAGCAGCATCGCCATTCAAGAAAATTTAGGGGCCGACATTATCATGGCCTTTGACGAGTGCCCCCCACCCAACGAATACGACTATGTCAAAAACTCGCTCAATCGAACCCACCCGTGGCTGTTGCGCTGCTTAGAAGCGAAAAAGCGTGACGACCAAGCGCTGTTCGCCATCGTGCAGGGGGGCATTTTTCAAGATCTGCGCGAAGAAAGTGCCCGATTTATGATGGAGCACGACTTTCCAGGCTATGCGATTGGGGGGCTGGCGGTGGGTGAAACCAAGGCGCAAATGGCCCAGGTATTGGATTGGCTACGGCCGGTTCTGCCTGAAAACAAACCCCGTTATTTGATGGGGGTAGGCACCCCCGAAGATTTGATCAACGGGGTATTGCGCGGCGTAGACATTTTCGACTGCGTGCTGCCCACCCGTTTGGCCCGGCATGGCTCCGCCTTTTACAAAGGGGGGCGCATGAATCTAAAAAATGCGAGATTCAAACGAGATGAGCAGCCGATTACCCCGAACAGCGCGGTCAAAGAATTCAGCCGCGCATACATTCATCATCTCATAAAATCGAACGAAATTTTAGGCCACATCCTGCTGTCGATGCACAACATTCGCTTTTTGATTAATTTGATGGAAGAGATGCGCGTTGCGATTCGGGAAAACCGCTTGCAGGCGTTTGCCGATGAATATCTGAGCCATTACCCGCCTCTATAACCAACAAGCTGCGGCCGATTCGATTCGCTACGCACGAATACGAGCATATTTTTCTTTTAATGCGGTGTCCAAATTAATCGGATCATGACTCTGATCATTGGCCGTGTTGCCTTTAATGCCACACGCATTTAAATAAGCAAACATTTGCAAAAGATGCTCGATATTCCGGTCCCGTTTAGAGCCATTCGACCCATTGCCTGCACGAAGTTCTAGCATTCGGTCAAAGAGAGCCATTTCTGCGTCTAGTTCATTTTCTAAGATCAGCTTTCGAAAGTTCGCTATTTTTGTTGCCTCATCTAGCTTATGCCAAGAAACAACTTCATCTTCATCGACCGACATGACACTGCCGGTGATCTCTAGAAAGTGTAGCTGCGCGGCATAAATATGGCCGAATGTGCAATATGGGCATCCGTTTAGAACAGATATTTCTGAAGCCAGCAAATGGGTACGAATCGGCCCCCATGCCTTCAAAATCCTCTCGTAAGTTGGCATATTGCGCGCAAACCAAAGGACCGAGGATGGCCCTCCATTTTGCTCTACAATATCTTTCA
Organism: Chloroflexota bacterium; assembly: GCA_020629055.1. GTDB lineage: Bacteria > Chloroflexota > Anaerolineae > Promineifilales > Promineifilaceae > WTJY01. Next base: position 5,642 of record JAHDEB010000207.1, on the reverse strand, counting down.
TTAAGTTCGGTTTAAATCCCCAAAGATTTTGACCAATGAACTCTAATACGCCTTTTGAAGCATTTTGTAAAATGGACATTTGACTTTTCTCCTTTGTAGGGTCTTATATGCTCGGCTCCAATCTATAAACATCTAGTCTGTAGGGTCTCAACTATTTTAGCTTAGCCCAACTTTGGGCCTGATCTAAATTTGTTAAGCCCCCTTTAATCGACTTATGGGGGGTGCAAAAGTACTTTTTCAAGTAAACTGTTGCGGTACTACACAAACAATCCAATTCGAATAGGTCAAACCTTATACGTTTTGAATAGAGCCTTAATATCTGTTTTGAGCCATAATTGGCCACGGTTGCATTGCAATAACTTTGGCAAAAGCCTGTCCAAAATATGCAATACGATCAAACCTTTAGGTACAATCGCGGACAAGCAGTTTTAAACATAGCTATTTTAGGAGAAGAAGCTTGAAGACCCTCACCATTACCCGGCCGGATGATTGGCACCTGCATTTGCGGGATGGCAATGTATTACAGGCGGTATTACCATGGACGGCTAATGTCTATGGTCGAGCGATCATTATGCCCAACCTAAAGCCACCGATCACCACGGTAGCTGCGGCCGACACCTACAAACAACGCATCCTTTCTCATTTGCCAGCCGATTCAAACTTTCAGCCTTTGATGACCTGCTACCTAACCGATAGCTTACAGCCATCTGAAATCAAATTAGGCAAAGAAACAGGCTCATTTACGGCCGCCAAACTTTACCCTGCCGGAGCCACCACCAATTCTGAACATGGTGTAACAGACATCAAAAATATCTATCCGGTTCTCGAAATGATGCAGCAGGTCGATCTACCGCTACTCATTCATGGGGAAGTCGTTGACCCAGCGGTCGACATCTTCGACCGAGAAGCGGTCTTTATCGAAAGAGTGCTTACGCCGATTTTGGCCGACTTCCCAGAACTGCGTGTCGTCTCTGAGCACATAACCACATCGGCCGCGGTTGACTTTATCTCCGCCCAAAGCGACCGTGTGGGGGCGACAATCACCACCCATCACCTGATGATTAACCGGAACGCGATTTTCCAAGGTGGGATTCGGCCGCACATGTACTGTTTGCCGATCGCTAAACGAGAAGAACACCGACTGGCATTGCGCAAAGCGGCCACGTCTGGCAACAGCCACTTTTTCTTAGGGACCGATTCCGCCCCACATTTGACCCATCTAAAAGAAAACGATTGTGGCTGTGCAGGGGTATTTAACAGCCCCAACACCATGGAATGTTTGGCGCAGGTCTTTGAAGAAGAAGATGCGCTTGATCAGCTCGAAGCGTTTGCCTCACGCAACGGCCCCGCGTTTTATAGACTACCGGTCAATGCCGATACCATCACGCTGGAAAAACAAGCTCCTGACAATATTCCGGCCGAAGTCGCTGTTCAAGACTCAGCAACCGGCATTCATGTATTTACACCCCCTCAAGCGCTCACGTGGCGTATGTGCTAATCAGTGTGTTAACCTATTAGCTAACGAAGGAAAAAAGGATGGATCAATCAAAACAAGCTCTAGCTGTCTCGTTGTATGAAACCGGAGCGGTGAAATTTGGCAATTTCACCCTGCATAGTGGCAAAAAATCACCCATCTATATCGACCTGCGTATCGTTGTGACTTATCCGCAGCTACTAAAGCAAATCGCCAAAGCATATGCAAATGTGCTTAGCGATATGTCATTTGACATTTTGTCTGCTTACCCATATGCAGGTCTGCCGCTGGGAGTCGCGGTCGGGTTAGAGATGGAAGAACCGTTGATTTATCCGCGCAAAGAGATGAAAACTTACGGCACGGGTAAAAGCATTGAAGGTATTTTTGAGGTTGGTCAAGAAACGATTTTAATCGAAGACCTGATCACCTCTGGGAAAAGTATCGCCGAAGCATTTGCCATCTTAAAAGCGGCCGGGCTAACTGGGAACCAGTCGGTTGTTTTAATCGACCGGCAACAAGGTGGCATTCAGCAATTGGCGTCTGAAAATGGCATCGAAGTCACTGCGATTATGACTTTAACCCAAGTTCTAGATCATTTAATCGCGGCCGGAAAAGTAGACGATGCCTTGAAAGAACGTGTGATCACACAACTCGGCATCTAGAACCTCACGCTATGCGAAGATTAAGAAGATTCTCCATACAACTACTCCCCATTATCGCCCTAATCGGTGCCCTCATCATTGGTGCCGTCATCCTGTATCTTCAGGATGTCAACGTCCGTGAGGCGTATACGGCGATGGCGGTTGGTGCATTTGGTACCAAAAACGGTATGGCCGACACCCTGGTCAAATCGATTCCCCTGCTATTTGTGGCACTTGGTATCGTCATCGCCTATCGGGGCGGTGTCATTAACATCGGGGCGGAAGGTCAGCTCATTATGGGCGCTTTGGCTACCACCTACTTCGGTGTCGCTTACGGCGATAGTCTTGGCCCTTGGATCATGATCCCTATGCTCATTCTGCTGGGGACAGCGGCCGGGTTTGTGTGGGGAGCGATTCCAGGCATTCTAAAAGCACGGTTGGCGGTCAATGAAATTTTAACCACCATCATGCTTAATCAGGTCGCCATTCAAATCGCTTTCTTCCTGCTACGCGGCCCTATGCTTGACCCTGATCAAGTCGCCCAAGGGACAAACGTCCCCCAATCGGCCCGTTTACCCAAAGTTGCAGACCTCCCCCGCATGCGGGTCTTGTCTCAGCTATTCGGCTTTGATCAATCGACCAAAGATTTAGGCATGGCTGACGGCTGGCGCAAAGAGTTTGTCGGGCTGTTCATCGACTCAAGCCGCTTACATACAGGGTTACTTGTCGCCATCCTTATGGCGATCGTCGTCTGGATTTTTATGTGGCGAACCACCATCGGGTATCGCATCCGGGCGGTTGGGCAAAACCCGGCCGCAGCCCGCTATGCGGGAATCAACGTACAGCGTTACACCGTTTTAGCCCTCGCCCTTTCCGGTGCTTTGGCCGGGATGGCGGGAGCGATTGAAATCGTTGGATTGCACCATCGCATGTTCGAACCGACAGCGGTTTCGGCCGGTTATGGCTTCTCTGGCATTGTGGCAGCCCTATTTGGCAAACTGCACCCGTTTGGGGCGATCCCCGCATCACTCTTGTTTGGCGGCCTGCTGGTCGGCGGTGACAAAATGCAGCGTGCGGTCCAAGTCCCCAATGTGATGATCACCGTTCTGCTGGGCATCATCGTCCTCTTCGTTGTTAGCTCCGACCTTTGGGCTAGGCGACGGATGGAAAAACTAGAAAAAGAAGAAGTTAGTGGGTAGATACCAGATGTTAGAAGGCAGGTGCCTCACTAATATCTCGTATCTTTTATCTAATATCTAAATCTTATGGAAGAACTCACCTTTCTCGCAATATTCGTCGGTGTTGTCCACTCTGGCTTACGTCTGGCTACCCCATATCTTTACGCTGCCTTAGGCGAAATGCTGGGGCAGCGCTCTGGCGTGCTAAACCTGGGTGTCGAAGGCATTATGCTCATGGGGGCTTTCAGTGGCTTCTATGTCACCCTAACTTATTCCGCTCCATGGTTGGGGGTCATCACCGCCCTCATCGTTGGTGGCCTGATGGGGCTGATTATGGCGTTTGTCAGCATCACGCTGCAGGCTGAACAGGGTATCAGTGGTATCGGCCTCTATCTGTTTGGATTGGGCCTTTCAAGCCTCCTATTTAAAACGATGTTAGGCTCTGTAGAGGGGGTCGATGGGTTTTCAGAAATCCACTTTTGTGTCACAGAATCCTTCTGCTTAGCTGACATCCCGGTCTTCGGCGAAATCTTTTTACGACACAGCATTATCGTTTATATGGCTTACGCCCTTGTCCCGATTATGTGGTACATCCTCAACAAGACCACTTGGGGATTAAACATTCGGGCTGTCGGTCAAAACCCCAAAGCGGCCGACTCGCTCGGTGTCTCTGTGACAGGTGTACGATATGCCTGTGTCATTATCGGATCCGCGCTGGCTGGGCTTGGTGGTGCATCACTCTCGATTTCACTCCTTAACATTTTTCAAGAAGGGATGACAAACGGGCTCGGATTTATCGCTGTAGCGCTCGTATACTTTGGCAGTTGGACCCCTGTGGGTGTTTTGCTGGGTGCACTGCTATTCAGCCTAATCAATGCACTGCAGCTATGGGCGCAAGTGCTCGACCTAAACATTCCGTCCGATGTGGCGGTTATGTTGCCTTATCTTTTAACCGTTATCGCACTCGCACTGCCGTTCAGGCGCATGGCTAAACCGGCCGCCTTAACCCGGCCGTTCCAACGTGGCGAGAACTAATCGGCCGGTTAAATGATTGATTGCTAAATTTTAGCCCATGGTGGCTAATTTTGAGGATAATCCCTCAGTTAATTTATTTTACATGTAACTCTATATCAATCAGGAGAAGATGATTTATGAAGAAAGTTACTTTTGCCATGTTAATGGCATTTTTATTGCTCCTCGCAGCATGTACGGGCGATGACCTGGCAGGCACCATCGAGGAAGTAGCCGAAGAAGTCGGCAACGTAGCGGAACAGGTCGCAGAAAATGCGGACGAAATCGCTGAAGAAGTGGAAGAAACCGCGGGCGAAGTCATGGAAACCGCTGAAGAAGTAATGATGTCAGACCTAGAAGAACTGACAGTCGCATACTTCCTCGAGTGGCCAACCCCAAACCAGTTCGCTCAAATCGAAAAGCTATACGACGATGCGCTTGGCATCCCTGTCAACTGGGTTAGCTTCGACACCGGTGTTGCAATGTCGGCCGCTATGGCTTCTGGCGACGTACACATCGCTTATTCACAAGGTCTTGTACCATTTGCCAACGCTGTTTCTGCAGGATTAGATCTGCAAACTGTTGGTATCGCCGTTAGCTATGCAGAAAACGACAACTGTGTGGCACGCACCGATCTTGGCATTACACGTGACAACGTCACCGACCTGCACGGCCAACAAGTGGCTGTCCCTATCGGCACCGTTGCTCACTACAAAATGCTAAAAGAGATGGAATATCTTGGCGTTGATGTAGCTCAACTTGAATTGGTTGACCTAGCACCAGCAGACGGTGCAGCAGCACTACAACGTGGCGATGTTAGCATGGCCTGTGGTTGGGGTGGCGGTTTGGCACGCATGAAAGAAGCGGGCAACATCATCATGACCGGTGCTGAAATGGAAGACGAAATCGGATTGAAAGTATTCGACGTTGTTTCTGTAACCGGCGACTTCGCAAAAGATCACGGAGATATCATCACCGCGTTCTTGCAGGTAACCGAAGATGCAAACGCTATGTTCGCCAAAGATTCTGCACCTATGATGGAAACCATCGCAGAAGCGGCCGGTATGGACATGGATGCGACTCAAGCAAACTTGGATACCTTCAGCTTCCCAACCGCTGATGAACAACTTTCAGCCGCTTGGATGGGTGGTACGGTTCAAAACTTTGTTAAAGAAGTAGCAGACTTCTTTGTAGAGCAAGGTGAACTTGAATCTTCACTCGACAGCTATGATGCATTCATCAACACCAGCTTCCTAGAAGGGGTCACCTCGGCACCATCTATGATGGACGATGGCGCAATGATGGCAGATGGCAGCGATGTAAAAGTTTGCCAAGTCA
>JAHDEB010000206.1 GCA_020629055.1 Chloroflexota bacterium | reverse complement strand
TTTCAGGAGTAAGAACCGCCGTTAGACTGGGCTTACAGGCCGAGGCCGCTGAATTCTAGCCAAGCCCTTTAGGAGATCGGCTTGACAGATCATTCGTTGCGGGATAATTTTTCCGGAATAGCGTATTTGAGTAATTGATTGAGGTAAATTAAATGTTGTTAGGCGATCCTTGGAATCTGTTTCTTATTGTCTTTTTTCTGCTTTGGATATTGACAGCTTGCTTCACACTTTACCAACGAATGAAGTCGGTAGTAGACGCTGAGGATCAACGAAAAGCTACTTTAACAACTGATTTACGTTCTGTTGAGATGGAGCTTTTGGCAGTTCAAGATCAGGCAAAATTTTTACTTGAAGACAAGGAATTGCTTAACTTGATAAGGGTTAACCCCCACAGCCTTGGATTGAATGACAGCAAAATCAGTAATGTCATCAATCAAAAAAACAATCAGTTTGAATCATATATTTTTGATATTTTTGGAAAAAACTATGAGATAAGCTCTGGAAAAACGCTTGATTCTGAAAAAATTATAACAGGTACCGCTGTTACTTTTAAAGAAGATCAGATCCCCAAATTTCTTCTTTGCAAAGCAACTTTGTCGCCGTTGGGTTTCATAGCGATTGACCGAGATTTATATCCTAAATGGTTTCCTAAAGATGTGGATATTTATGGGCGGTTGGATAATGCGACTCAAGTTATCAAATGGGTTGAGCTTCATGAAAGCTTGCTTGAAATTTGGAAAGAGCCAACTTTGTTATTGATGCGGGGGCAGAACGGCTTAATTGAAGCGTATTATCAAGGTCGCTTACCAGCTAAAAATCTAGATTACAATGCAATGAAGCAGAAAGTCGATCTAATCGCAGGGTTACGAATTGCTCAAACTACATTTTTTGACCCAGAGGATAAGATCAAGTTTTTAAAAAACAAGGATAAAAATGGGGATGTTTAATTTCTCTGTTTTAAAGGCGGAAGAACAAGCTCAAAAAGGTTTGTAAACTGAGGTTGGATGCCCAGAAGAGACAGCCCTATAGTGAGTCTAAAACATTTGCAAAGACGGCGACCGTTTGCCCGGCCGTTTTTTCCCACGAAAACTCAGCAACCCGTTTGGTCCCCCGGGCGATAAGATCCTCTCGTAAACTCTCTTGATGCAGGGTTGCAATCGTTGCACCACCCATTCGTTTTTCACTGTCTGGATCAACGGCCATGGCCGCATCCCCCACAATCTCAGAGACACCGGGAGCGGTGGTCGCCACCACCGGAATGCCGCTGGCCATCGCTTCAAGCGGCGGCAGGCCAAACCCTTCATACCGACTAGGGAAAACAAAATTCAACGCTTCACGATAGATGACCGGCTTGTCCGCCTCATCGACATAGCCGAGCCAACGCACTTGGTCGGTTAGATTTAGTTTTGCGATGTAAGCGTCGTAGTCGATGCCGCCATTGGCGCTTGGGTCTGGTTTTTTGCCGGCCAAAACCAAGTTGTAATCTTTGCCCAAAGCATCGATGACGTAGGTGTAAGCCAGCAGCATCGTTGTGACATTTTTATGTAGATTGTATCCGCCTAAATAAAGGGTGTAGAAATCAGGCAGGTCATACTTTTGCTTAACCGCCATGTCGAGCAAGAAGTTGCCCTCGGGAGAAAAGTCAGGAGATGGGGCCAAATAGACGGTGCTGACCTGCTCTCCGGGGATCTCTAAATGTTTTAGGATGTCGTCTCGACTGGCGTTCGAGTCAGTAAGCACATGGTTGGCCCCGCGAGCAGAGGCGGAAACGAGCGCGGTGTAGAGCTGAGCTGCGGCCGACTGATGATATTCAGGCATGATCAATGTGATCAGATCATGCACCGTAACAACGGTGGGGACGGGCGAACGCAACGGGCTGCCCCAATAGGGGATGTGGGCTAAATCGGCCCCAGCCGCTTGGCAGGCACGCGGAAATGAAATCTGTTCAAACACGACTTTGCCCAAATTGCCGGGGCGAATGGCGACCCGCTTTACTTTCACACTAGGTGGCACCGCTTCAGGAATATCGGAATCACCAACGGCCGGGAAGACCAAGGTTAGGTCGAGGTCCGAGACAAGCCGGTTGAGATGATAGACAAGCTGACGCGTGTATTGGCCGCTGCCGGTGTTGGGTTGATTCCAAAAATAGCCGTTGATTGCGATATGCATGGCTGAATTTTACCCGAGCGGCCGAACGTTGCGACGATTCGTTGTCGTTTGTTTATTAAAGGGTTTAAATTTTGCCCTGTTTGGTTTAGATGGGGGCGTTAAAGCGGGTTAGTGGCTAAAGTGTGCGGACTACTTTTGCAGGTGAACCGACCGCGATCGAGCGTGGGGGAATGTCTTTGGTGACGATGCTACCGGCGGCAACCACGCTACCTTCGCCGACCGTGACCCCTTTCAAGACGATAACCCGGCCGCCGAGCCAAACGTTATCTTCGATGGTGATGGGGCCAGATTCGGGCAGCTCGTAGCGGCGTTCCGGCTCTAACCGATGGAAATCGTTATCCATGATCATACAGTAGGTTCCGATATTGCAGTTTTTGCCGATTTTGACGTGCTGCATGGCGGAGATTGACGTACCATAATTGATAAAGGTGTTTTCACCAATTTCAAGCGTGCCATCGGGGCCGGTGCCCAATTCTAGGCCCCCCATAACGGCCGAAAAGCGGCAGCGATCACCGATGATGATGTTCCCGGCCGGGTGTATTAGCGGCCGACCGTCGACACGGACTTTTGCGCCCAGTTGGGTTTTGCGAAGATAGAAGCGAGCCCGAAGCACGCCCATGATTTTTGTGATGATGTCCATAATCGAAAATAGTAGGGGTAACTCATTTTTACAAAGATCTTTGCTTATTCGGCAAATAGTTGGTGAAAATGAGTCGCCCTTACGTCATAGCATATGCCTAGAGAATAATTACAATCGTTTTAAAAAATATAGTTTAGCACGATTGTTTTTGCCGTTAGGTAAAGATTTAGTACTTTAACGGTTGAAACTTAAGAAATCACGTTTGGGTTCAGCCTAGACATCAATTTAGGAAGCGGTTTTATGGTAACAGAACAAAGTGAGATGGATAGCTTAAAAGCCGGAGACGTCGCGATTTTGGGTGTCCCGTTTGATGAAAATTCTTCGTTTATGCGAGGGCCAGCTGGGGGCCCGGCCGAGATTCGGAAACAGCTGCACTGTGGTAGCGCCAACTACTACGCCGAAGATGGGACAAATATTGAGGCAAGCGATCGAATTTTTGATGTCGGGGATATTGATTTCCGAGTCGAGACCGATTGGCTGCAAACGATCGAAAATGGGGCGGGAGATATTTTGTCACGCGGGGCGAAGCTTCTTTCTTTAGGTGGGGATCATTCGGTGACATGGCCGTTGATTCGGGCCCACGCGAAAGTCCACCCAAAGCTGACCATCTTGCAAATTGATGCGCACCCTGATTTATATGATTCCTTAGATGGCAATCGACATGCGCATGCGTGCCCGTTCGCTCGTATTATGGAAGAGGGTTTGGTCGAACGGCTGGTACAAATCGGGATCCGTACTTTAAATAAGCACCAGCGTGAACAGGCGGAACGATTTGGCGTCGAAATTATCGAAATGAAAGATTGGTCGGCCGACAAGCTGCCGCTGTTTGATTCTCCGCTGTACCTAACATTAGATTTGGACGGGTTAGACCCGGCCGCGGCCCCCGGTGTTTCGCATCATGAGCCTGGCGGTTTTTCCGCTCGGCAGGTGATTGAAATTATACAAAATTTGCCACCGGTCTTGGTCGGGGCAGACATCGTTGAACTCAATCCGGTTCGCGATCATTTCGGTATGACCGCCATGCTCGGCAGTAAACTTCTGCGAGAGATCGGTGCAAAGATGATGATGTAAACGTTGAGTTTAAGAGCGAATCAGACTACGGAAAATTTGTGCTATAATTTTTCGGCTACAAAGCAAACTATCGACGGCTATTGCGACCAGTTTGCTAAATATGGAGTGACTATACAGGTCTGGTTGATCCCCCTCCTATGAGGAGGGGCTAGGGGAGGTGGACGGCCCAACAAGGTTGGGCTTAAGTTGAACGGAGTTCAGCCCCTCACCCCCAGCCCCTCTCCCACTGGGAGAGGGGGGCAAACCAAAACACCTGAGTAGTTACAATATGGAAACGAAATTAGATGCTAGAAAATCTTAGAAAGGTTTTGGCATAGATCATTGGAGTAAGTCATGGCAGGTCATAATAAGTGGTCCTCGATCAAACATCGCAAAGGGGCTCAGGATGCAAAACGGGGAAAAATATTTACCCGACTAGGAAAAGAAATTACGATTGCGGCCCGTGAAGGTGGCGGCGATATGGAGTTTAATGCTGGGTTACGCCTAGCGGTTGATCGGGCGAAAGCGGCCAACATGCCCAAAGACAATATTGAACGGGCCTTAAAACGTGGAACCGGTGAGTTAGAAGGTGGGGCGTTAGAAGAAATCGTCTATGAAGGATACGGTCCGCACGGGGTTGGCATCATCATTGAATGTGTCACCGACAACCGGAACCGTTCTGTAGCAGAAGTGCGCAATACCCTGAATAAAAACGGGGGGAACATGGCGACTTCAGGTGCAGTGGCGTGGCAGTTTGTGCGCAAAGGGTTCATCATGGTCGATGGTTATGAAGATGAGGATGAACTGTTTATGTTGGCGGCCGAAGCTGGTGCAGATGACGTACAGTTTGATGATGGCAGCGCCTCTATTTTCATGGAAATGGAGAACTTTGCGGCCGTTCGCAACGAAATCCAAGGTGCCAACCTAAATATCACCGAAGCTAGCTTGATCTATGATCCTGAAAATTCGATGGATCTTGAAACGAAACAAGCGGTTCAAGTGATGAAAGTGGTTGAAAAACTAGAAGATCTAGACGATGTGCAAAATGTCTACTCTGCACTCAACATCACCGACGATGTCATCGCGGGGATGGAGGGATAGCAAAAGATATTAGATGTTAGATATTGGATGTTAGAAAGTGACTTTCTATTATCTAAAATCTAACATCTATCATCTAAATCAAGATGCGAATTTTGGGCTTAGACCCCGGCACCGCCACAACCGGCTACGGGGTCGTTGATTTCGTAGATGGTTATATGACCCCTATCGTTTATGGGGTGATTTCAACCAAGGCCCATACCCCTATGCAACTCCGCCTACAAACAATCTACCAAGATTTAACTGAGCTAATTGAAGAATATAAGCCGGATGCGGCCGGGATTGAAGAAGTGTTCTTCGGCCGGAACATCACGACTGCGATCACCGTTGGGCAGGCACGTGGGGTATTACTCCTGTGCTTGGCCAACCATAACATCCCGTTTGGGGAATACTCCCCACCGCGCATTAAAGATGCGGTGACCGGCTACGGTAAAGCGGATAAAAAGCAGGTACAGTTGATGGTGCAAAACTTACTCGAGCTGGAAGACATTCCACGGCCCGATGACGCAGCCGACGGGTTAGCGATTGCGATTGCGCATTATCACTATGCCCGTTTTCAAGGTTTAATCGATCAGTAACCCCCCAATGTTCGGCCCAAGCGCCGCAGAAAACTAATTTTTAGAGGGTATGGGCTGTGCCGGAACCGGAAATATTCCTAAGCATCGTTGAAAGGATGACACTTTCAATTTGGGATGTGAGCCGCAAAGGGTAGAATCAGTTATGGTGACATTATGAAATATCAATTGGCTCAGGTGAATATCGGTCGGACAAAAGGATTGCCAGATAGTGAAGTGATGCAAGGATTTATGGCCGCTCTCGATGAGATCAATGCGTTGGCGGAAGCAACGCCAGGGTTTGTATGGCGGTTGCAATCAGCTTCTGGCAATGCGATGGACATTCGGGCTTTTGATGATCCGTACTTGGCGATAAATCTTTCAGTCTGGCGCGATGTGGAATCATTGTTTGGCTATACATACCAGTCGGCCCACACTGATTTTTTGAAGCGGCGTAAAGAGTGGTTTGAACCTTTTGATACAGCCCACGCCTGTTTGTGGTGGGTTCCGGCCGGCCGTCGACCAACCATGGCAGAAGCTAAAGAGCGACTTGATCATTTTGATAAGCATGGGTCCAGCGTTTTTTCATTTTCATTTAGAGAGAGCTATTCTGCACCCGATTAGAATTGGGGTTAAAATCAATTTTATTCTGGATAATTGGTAGCTAATCAGCATTGCTAATATTTTCCCAAGAGAGGGATAGTTCTTAGTGATTTGATAGCGTTAAAAGCATATCTTTGTTAGGACTTTCGCTCACCCCCTCCCAACCTCCCCCAATGGGGAGGAGTAAAATTCCCTCCCGTTGGGAGGGGTTAGGGGAGGGTTTGAGGCTCAACCAAGCGAAAGTCCTATTTGTGTCAAACTGCACCGATCAACCATAGCAAAAGAGGAAACTGTTTATGATCTCATCCGTTAATGGATCACTTTTAAAACGAGGCAAAGACCATTTAGTGGTTAATGTCGGCGGGGTTGGATTAAGGATCAATACGCCCAAAACGGTTCTAGAGAATGTCGGCGATATCGGCCGAGATATCTTTTTGCACACCCATTTGATCGTGCGTGAAACAGAGCTCACCCTCTATGGCTTTGGTAAAGAAGATGAGCTGGAGCTTTTTACGATTTTGTTGGGCGTGAATGGGGTTGGTCCCAAAGTGGCTTTGGCCATCGTCTCTACGCTAAGCCCCGAAATGCTAAAAAGCGCGATCATTCGGGAAGAGTCGGCCGCCCTGCAACGGGTGCCTGGCATCGGTAAAAAGACGGCACAAAAAATCATGTTCGAATTGCAAAGCAAGCTCGACCTTACCGCTGAAAGCGCCATGAGCGTGCCGCTCGTGGCTGATAGCGATGCGGAAGTCATTGATTTCTTAACGACTTTGGGCTTTAGCATTGTTGAAGCGCAGACCGCTTTGCAACGGGTTCCGAAAGACATAGACTCGGTAGAAGAAAAGATGCAGGTTGCATTGCAATATTTAGGTCAAGAGTAAAATTGATCGATTTGCAAGCGGCTTGAAAGGTCTTGGGCCGTAACTGCGTCTGTAAATGTGTGATCGTGATGTTTGAGGGGGCATCCAGCACCGTGTTGCTGGGCAAATACAACTTTAAAAGTTGAAGGTTTAGGCGATGAATTTCGAGTGGGATTTAGATGAGGAAGCTGAATCATTTGACCCCCAAAAGGGATCGAATAGGCCGGAGCCAAGACGTCGACGCTGGGGAGTCATTTTAGTCGGCTTTATTTTTGCGGCCGGGTTAGCCGGGCTTAGCTGGTGGCGCATCAATCGTTTTGATAACGAGACGCTAGCTTTTCTGCAAGCTGCAACTGAATTGCAGTCGATCGCAGTAGCTGAACGTGATGGAGATCTGTACCTAACTAATTTTGGCGGTTTACCGAGCAGTCATTTTGATAAGCTACATCCGTTGGAGATCCAATTTTGGCAAAGTCGACCGACCATTACCGATTTTGAGCAGTTTGAACTAGAAATTTGGGCGCAGGCTGAATGGGTTTCCCCACAAAACGAGCGGTTGTATCGCACCCTGTTCTTTAATGATTGGAATAGTTCGATCCGCTTAAAGACCGAATCTGACGTTTACTGGCAAGGGACATATGGGGCGGATTTAGCTTATGGCCGTTTGTCTTTAACCGAGCGGGACCGGCCGTTTGAAGGGGAGTTTATCGGCCGTTTAAACCGAGTCCTAGAAGAAAAATGTGAGAGCAACGCGAATTTAGATTGCACCGACCTACAAGTTTCGATCGCCCCCCGTTCATTTACACCGACAGATGATTTTGAGTTTGTCTCCCCCCGACTGTATGGGCTAACGGCCGATGGGCAGATTCCACTCAGTTATTGGACTTATTTTGACAACCGCTTGGCTGATTTAACCGGTGGCAATGTAATCCGATTTGGGGTGCCAGAGCAGCTACGCACTCAGTTTGATCTGCTGGTTTCTGCGTATGTGGCATCTTCAAATAATTCGACCTTAGAGATTGAAATTGTGACCTATCAGGCAGGGACTGTTGATTACGAGGCGTTTCTGCAAACGGTTGACGGAGCATTTATGTCCCCAAATCTCGATATTGTGACATCAGGTGCCATTGTTCCGGTGACTAAACTAGCAGAAGGGATGCACACAGAGATCTTTGGGCAGCATTGGGCCAGCGCTTGGTGGCAAGACCAGATGTGGTTTTTGCCAGTAGATGGTGAACTTTATTTGATCTCTTCTGACAATGGGTATGCGAGCGATGTGGGGCTGGTGCCCGCATCGTTTACCAGTTGGAGTTGGGAGCGCTTTGAAGCGGTGATGGATACCTATAAAGAAACTGGCGGGCTGCAATGGGGCGTTGTGTTGCCAAACCCAACTCTGCTGTTGTCTCGTGCCTATGGGCATGACAACGACTGTGAGATCGATACCCCTCCTGTTATCTGTTCGATCGAACTGTCGGCCGACGGCGTCGCCGACGCATTGACCTTTTATGCAGAAAATAGTGACCGCATTTCAGTTCCTCCTGAGGGTACCGTTGACGAACAGACGATTCACTTCACAACCGAGGCTTCGGTATCGGTTGGGCACGCGGGGATGTGGGTGTCGCGCCCGCGCTATTACGAGCATGATTTGAGCACCCGTAATTCATCTGTGCAGCCGTTACCCCATGTGGACGGGGCCTTGCCCGTTTACCCGATTATCATTCGGGGCGGGGTGATTAGCAGCTTTTCAGAAGCACCGATCACCACTTGGCGCTTTATTGATTGGTTGAGCTATCGAGAAATTAGCATCGCTGAGCGCACAGTACCGGCCCGTTTTCGAACAACGATTGAGAATCGGTATTGGGACAAGTTGCCCGACCCGCTACGGACCCCGATGCAGGATGGATTCGTGCAATCCCGGCCGGTCCGGTTGGGGGATGCAGAACGTTTCCGGCCGGATGTATTAGAACGGGTTGCCGATGGCTCACTTAGCCCAGAGGCGGCCGCCCGTGAGCGGGTGCCTCTGACATGGTTCGGGGTGTTTTTTAGCGACGAACTACAGGCGAATTAGAGTTAAGAGTTCTAGACTTTTCAGGTTTCTGAACCATATTGCTTTTGTGAATTCTTGCGGTAAACCTGAGAAGTCTTTGATTTAGCCAGCTAGCAAAGGCAATAGGATGTCTTTTAATTGGGGGCCACTTGCCAAAATATCAACCGATTCAGTTGGATGGAGCGTGTCTCCTTCTGGGATGGTGCAGATTTGCCCGCCTGCTTCCAAGACCAGCACAATGCCTGCCCCGACGTCATACATGTTCAGCTTAAATTCCCAAAAACCGTCTAATCTTCCGGCCGCCACGTAAGCCAAATCAAGCGCGGCCGAGCCTAAGCGGCGCAACCCCCGACACTCTTTTAAAACGTTGTTGACTTGGGCGATGTTGTTTTGATCGCTGGTTGCGCGATCATAGGCGAAGCCGGTCCCCAACAGGGCTTGGTTGATTTGAGTGGTTTGGGTAACCGCCAGCTTTTTTTCTATCCCTTGGCTATTGGTCAGTGTGGCACCCAATCCGGCCGCAGCGCCAAACATTTCATCGCGCAGTGGATCATAAATCACCCCGATCGTCGGCCGGCCGTGGCTGTACATGCCGATCGACACACAAAACATAGGGATACCGTGCACATAGTTGGTGGTCCCGTCAATCGGGTCAACATACCAAACATGTGGGCTATCAACGGCATCAGCCCCTTGCTCTTCACCGACGATGCGGTGGTCTGGATAGGCGGCGTTTAACCGCTGACGAATCAGCCGTTCAGAGGCTTGGTCGTAGTCGGTTACAAGATCAATTACACTGCTTTTGTTGGTAATCGTTTTATCAGACTCGTACCCTTCTTTAATTAGATTGCCCGCTTCTTTGGCGATGGCTTTGGTTGTTTCTAAGATTGTTGGTAGATGCATGGGGAGATTATATAGGATTTATGATTTTGGATTGACCGGTATGTCGCCTCTGGTTCACTCGATTTAATACTCGGTTTCTTCTCTGAGCATCGGCAACCTTATTTTGGTTCCTAAGAAGCTCTTGGTTTGTGGTGAAAAGCACCTATAATTTGAGTTCGCAAAAAGAAGAGAAGTAACCATGTCCAATTTGTATCGCAGTGAAAAATTAGAGGGGGAATTACGTAGTCTAACCGATCGGATGGTCAGTATTCATGATACTGTCATTGTGAGCATCGATGGATTTGTGGTGGCAGCCCATTCTCCAGAAGACTTAACCGGCCGGAAGGCGAACAGCCCGCAAATCGCGGCGATGACGGCCGCGCTGGCCGGATTGGGTGAGAAGACGTTGAGTCAGTTGGCTCAGGGTAAATTAGGGCGGCTTTTAATCGAAGGAGAAGACGGCGCGCTGGTCGTTTATCCGGTAAACGAAAATGCAGCGATTGCGGCCATTGTGGGTAAAGGGGCGAAAATGGGACTGGTGATGCTAGAGATTCGGCGCACGTCACGCAAGATCCATGACATTCTGGTGAATGGGTAGCCGGCCGAATGCAACAATTGAGTTTGTGCAAAGATTCTGCCTCTTCGTAATCAATTTTTTATTTTCTTTTCCTTTTTGGTTTTATTTACTATAATTTC
This sequence comes from Chloroflexota bacterium, assembly GCA_020629055.1. Taxonomy (GTDB): domain Bacteria; phylum Chloroflexota; class Anaerolineae; order Promineifilales; family Promineifilaceae; genus WTJY01. Next base: position 93 of record JAHDEB010000206.1, on the reverse strand, counting down.
AATCCCTCCTGCCGGAGTGGCGGAATTGGCAGACGCGCGCGACTCAAACTCGCGTATTGAAAGATGTGTGGGTTCGAGTCCCACCTCCGGTAC
>JAHDEB010000205.1:7484-10718 GCA_020629055.1 Chloroflexota bacterium | reverse complement strand
ACGGCAAAAACAAAACAAGTTTTTAAAAATCGCAGACAGCTAAGCCAATGGGCAAAAGCTAATGGCCGACGATTATACAGATTATTGAATTGAATCGTCGGCTGGGCAGAAACGAGAATTTTATACTCGTTTCTGATGACAACATTATTTTATTTATAAGGATTATTCAAAATGAACAAGAACAAATGGATCAATATGGGAATGGGCGCTCTAATCGCCCTAATGATTGGTGGTGGTGCAGTAGCAGCGACAAACGTCAGTGCAGACACCGATTTAGGCAACACAGTACTCGCCGCAATTAATGGCGAAGAAGTCAACGGACCACGTGACGGCCAAGGTCGCCGAGGTGGCAATCGTTTAGACAAAAGCGCATTCTTAGCTGAAGAGCTCGGCATCACAGAAGAAGCATTGAGCGAGGCTCGCCAAGCGGCCCGCGACGCAGCCACTGAAGACACCACCCGTGAAGAGCGTCAAGAACTATTCGCAAGCGAGTTAGGTCTCAGCGTAGAAGCTTTGGAAGCAGCAAGTGAAGCGGCCGAAGATGCAGCCATCGCCGAAGCATTGGCAAACGGTGATATCACCCAAGAACAGGTAGACACAAAAGAAGCCAAAGAAGCATTCAAAGAAGTTTTTGACAAAAAAGAAGCGAAAGCTGAGGTTTTGGGGCTAACGGTTGAAGAGTTGGAAGCGGCTAAAGAAGCAGGCACCAGCAAAGAAGAAATTCTAGAAAACGCAGGTTTGACCCAAGAAGAAGCGAAAGCAGCCATCGAACAAGCGAAAGCTGATGCCCTTGAAGAAGCGGTTGCCAACGGTGACATTACCGCAGAGCAAGCTGAATTGATCGAGAATGCACCAGAGCGCAACGGCCGAGGTAACCGGAACGGTGGCGGACGTGGCAATCGTGCCCCAGCAGGTGGTGATCAGGCTGACGCTTAATCAGTAACTTTTAACAAACGGTAGATAGGGCTTTACAAGGCTCGTTCATCATATTCCTGGCTGGTTATTTCTCCTTAACCAGCCAGGATTTTTTTTGTTTCAATTTTCGCAATTATTCAGCAGGGGTGTAAGAATCGGGATTAAACGTTATAGGGGATCGCATCAATTTGCCGCCACTTCTTTCACCCCTACGATTTTCCCGACATTTTGAAAGATGCTGAGTAATTACCAGTATTCAAGAAGACACGACATCAAAGGAAAGGGAACTGTGCATCAACACGTTCCCTTTCCCTATCATCATTCACAATCCTCATTCCTAGAAGTAACTGCTCAACAAGTCTAGCAATGCCTGAATATCTTCAGGGTTTCCAGACTGGACCTTGGTGGCGGAAGCCCGGGCGATCGCATTTAAGGCCGAGATATCCGCATCGGAACCATAAGCGACCGGGATCACCAGAACAGGGTTACGGCCGGAACGAGCAGATTGAACCTTTGCAACCACATCATTTAAAGATGCATTACTTGAGGTGTCTTGTCCGTCACTTAAAACAATAATCGCCCGGATACGGTCTTCATCTTCAGAGCTTACAGCCTGCACTGTATCAATCGCCGTAATAATCGAGTCGTATAGGGATGTGTCCCCATCCGCAAACAAGCCGTCGATTTCCTGCTTGGTTCGCCCTGCGGCCGATTCTAACGATGACAGCTCTGATACCTGTAAAACCTCAGCGTTAAATTGAATAACACCAACCCGATTCTGCACCGACATACCGTCTAAAAAGCGTGTCGAAGCATCTTTGGCCTCATCCAGTTTGTCTCCCCACATCGATCCAGATGTATCGATCACCAAGAAAACGTCACCTTGCTTTTTAACAAATTGCCAGCTCGCTTGTACCGCCGCAATCACATCTGGCTCTGGGGCAGCTAAAACGTTGGTCGGTTTATTCGGGTCTACACCCAGCTCTTCAGAAATCGGGAAACCGATCTCGACGGCAGGGTTCACCGGCCGGAAACCGTTCTCCATGACTTTCAGCTGAATTTCTTCACTACGGATGAATTCAGTAAATACTTTGGCAGCATCTTGTTGATCGGCCGTCACCCAGTCCGCATTCACAATGCCAAACGGGTGTTCGTGCCAAAAGGTCCCTTCTTTGGGATATAGCGCAACCAAAGGTTCAGGCGGCCGATAGCTCGTTTTGCCCTGGTTAATAAAGATCAGGTCATTCTCTTCCAAAGCGACAAAGTCTAAATAACTAGGTCCTTGAGCGATATATTCTTTAAATTCAGTCGTACGTGATGAATAATGCTTCACCAGCGATTCGATATCACGAACACCATTTTGTACCGCCTCGTTTTGCACCGAGCTCATTTCTAAACGACGTGCCGAAGATTCTCCGGCCGTGTACAAAGTCGAAGCATAGAATTCCGCAATTAGGGTACTTAGGGCGGTTGAACTGACATATGGGTCTGTATGACCGTAATAAACGGTGGTTCGATCACCGCCGATCCCATAGTCGGCCCACCCATTGGGCGAATTCATCACTTGAAGCAATTCTTCCCAACCGATGTCATCGTTCCCCGTTTGGGCTTTGATCGCTTCTAACCGACTTTCCCAAATCGCCATAACGACCGGGGCTAGGGCGGTTGGTTGAGCTTCGGCTAAGTCAAACACTTGTCGGCCGGTTTGAAAGTTAACCAAAGCCAGCCAGTGGCTGACAGAAGGGGCGAAAATAACCGGTTTGGCGACATTGGCATTATTCGGAGCGATAAACGCATTGATAATTCCCTGATGGACCTTGCCTGATGAACCGGGTTCACCCACAACAAAAATCGGCCGTTCACCCGATGCCAGTGATTCACCGGTAACCGGATTTACGCCGTTTGCAAAGCTCCGGTTAAAGGCATCGATCGCCTCCGGCATATACAAATCACTTTCTGGCGCATAAATAATCGTCACTTCAATCGCATTATCCGGCATGGAGACTTCTCGTTCGCCAAAAATGCCACCACCACCTTCCGACGGATCACCCCCGATCGAAAAGCCGCATCCAAACAAAACAAAAATAGTGGCCAATGCCACAATTCGTTTAAATAAACTGTCTAATTTCATGATGTCCTTTTTCTCACAACACACACGTTTTAAGGGTTAGCGTTCTCGTCAAAATATCCCGTAAAACCTGCGCACACATCTATCTTTAAGATTTAAGTCGCGGCACCCAACAATCGATGCCCCGTTTATGTTTTATTGCCAGCACCATTGGAGCGCCTGAACCGTTCGACTCGAAATCCCTTGGTCTC
>JAHDEB010000205.1:0-7384 GCA_020629055.1 Chloroflexota bacterium | reverse complement strand
TATTGCCAGCACCATTGGAGCGCCTGAACCGTTCGACTCGAAATCCCTTGGTCTCCCACCGCACCATTTAAGCCATAGTCGGCCAGGTCCGCCTGATTGCCGCTTGAAAGCAGCGCATCAAAAAAGCGGGCGGCACCCTCATTTCGGGCCGCTTCTTCTTCATCAGAAAGTTCAGCCCAAGAAGAGCGCACGATATAGGGATAGTCTAATGTCACATCAAAAATCGGTTCCACGGTATCAAACTGGTCGACTAAATCACTCCCTTCGCTATTGGTAATCATGACAGCATCAATCGCAGGCGGCCGTCTGAGTAGCTGGGCCAAAGGATCAGTCGCATTGGGAATCGCTACTTCGATATCACGGTACCAAGCTTTAAATTCGCTGTCGTTTGCCAATGAAAAGTCGATTTCAGTTGTTTGATGGTAGGTTTGGGCCGCAGAGAGGCAAACCGCAATCGCAGTTGTGTTATTTGCGGCCGGTAGGGCGACATTAAATTGCGGGTCATTGACGGCCGCATCATGGATCGATTGCCAGTCAAGCACATAGTTGGCTGAAACCGGTTTAACCCATAAAAGCGAATCTGAAGCAACCGACTGCCCTGTACGGCTATAAACGGCCGACCCATTTTGTTGGGCAACAAACGTCGCTTCCGGTATCCAAGCATCAGGCACCGAATCGGCGGCAAATATACTGTCTAGCCGTTTGCTATCAGCCTCAACAACAGTCACACTCACTTGGCTATTGCTCGCATTAAAATCAGCGGCGGCGGCTGTCACCCAGTCTAATAATGAAGGGGCCACGGCGATTTCAAGTTCCGTGCTAATACCACCCCTGGAAGGCAGCGTATAATAACTGTAGCGTTCTAAGCCCCAAGTAATGCCGGTGGCCAGCAAGGCCAATAGGATAATTGCGGCGAAAATTATTTTTGATTGACTCGTCATAGGATTAGTTAATTAAGTGCCAATACGAAAATCGAGTCGGCCGGTTTCTAAAATTTGGGCAAATGAACATCTTGTGGAACAAAAAGTCTGTTGGCGCGTAGATAAGATAAAGACATTCCCCTTGGAGATTTCGCATCTCCTTTTTATAATCTATTACTTCGCAAGAGTTATTTTGACGGGTAGACGCAGCTAAATGGTGTGCGTTCAACGCAATCATCTCGCTAAAAACCGTCCCAACCCAGAGAAAATATGAGCAAGGCTGAATAGTTACACTTGGTTAAGCACAAGTTAGATCTTGCTTGTGTGTCCAATAGCCCCACAAATTGTACAACAGTCTTAGAATGTTCACGAAAAGGGACAATTTTAAGCAATTTTACCCGTTCAATCACGAATTATTATGGCAAAACCCCAACTCGACTCCGCCACCCGCAGCGCCGTTGTGCAAGAAGCGATTTTCCGCCCCCGCAATGCGATGATTATCGGTGCAACCATCCTCGGTTCATTTGCGCTGCCCCCCTTTGCGCCGTTTATTGCGGCCGGTGGCGCGGCGGCGCTAGCTGGCAGTGTCGGGTTAACATTTGCAAGCGACAGCACAAAAAACCGTGCATTAGAGTTTGTTTTAGGCAACGGGGTTCGCCCTTCAAATATTAATGAATTGACGATTGAAGAGGTTCAAGAGATCTTAGACGCGTATCTTCGGTCAATCAAAGGGAAATTATCAACCGACATCATGGAGCGGGTGTTAAGCATTCGCAAATCGTTGGTCGAGATTTTCCCCCACATCAAAGACATCAATAGTGCAGAAAGCGACATTTATGTGGTGCGCCAAACGGCCCTCAAATATTTGCCAGAAACATTAGACAATTACATCCGGCTCTCGCCCGAATTGGCCAAAAATCGCAAACTAAACAACGGGAAAACGGCCCACCAAACCTTAATCGAACAGTTAAACATTCTTGACAAAGAGCTAAAAGATACGATTGTCGATATCCATAATAAAGACTCAAAGGCTTTATTGGCGCACGGCCGCTTCTTAAAATCTAAATTCGAAGAAAGTAGTTTGTCGTTAGGTTAAGGTTCATTAGATAAGTAAAGCAAATGGCTGTTTGGTGCTTTACAGCGTAACTTTTTTTGATAAGAATAATAGGGATTGCCTACTGGGTCGTAGACTCTGCCAAGATCAAGCTGTACCAACCGCCCTCACAATCAGCCTCCTAGGAAGAGGACTCCGAAGGCAACCGGCCGCAATTTAATTGCACTATTATGAATCGAACCGTTCAAACTTGGATTACGGAGCAACGACAGCGAATCGTTTCGGACACCCTACGGAAACTTTCGTTCGATGTAGCCCCGAACTTCATCCCATCGCTGCTTGAAATGCTCGAGAGTTGTTTTAACGAGAATGACTCTGAACAAACAAAACGGATCCAGGAATGGATGCAGCGTAACAAAGCGGAGCTAAACCGGCCGATCCATGAGTGGAGCACGATCATCACCACATTAAAGCTTCAAATTCTGGGAGCGCTTAAAGACCATTTACCCGCAAATATCGTTTTAGCCGAATTTGCCCCAATCGATAAATCGATGACATTGGCCATGGGGCAAATTAGCCGCATCGCTGACAACCGATCGCAGGCCGATATGCTCGACCAGATGATTATGCTCAAAGAGCAAATCTCGATGCTAGAAAAAAATCGGAAACGCTTTATCCATATCGCGGCCCACGAGCTAAAAACACCTTTGACCCTGCTAGAAGGGTATACAAAAATGATCAACGAACAGCTAGAAGCTGAAGATCTGCAGTTGGCCATGTATGTGGGTGGCATTGACAACGGGATTGAGCGTTTGCGTGGCATTATCAATGACATGATCGATGTCAGCCTAATTACGGCCGGCAATTTTTCCATCACCCGCCAACCCCTCTCTTTAGATTCGGTGTTAACCAAGGTTCTGCGCGATATCGACCGAGAATTTAAAAGCCGTCACGTCGAGGTGCATGTGGTGCCATTAGAACACAATCCGATCATTATGGGTGACCCGGAGCGGCTTGTGCAGGCGTTTTTCAAACTTGTGAGCAATGGGGTGAAATATACGCCCGACGGTGGCACCGTCACAATCGAAATGTTTTCTTTGGTCAAACGGAGCAAGTCGGCCGGAAAACGGCCGATGATCGATGTTCGCATTTCCGATACAGGTGTAGGCATTTCGAATCAGGTTTTACCTAAAATTTTTGAACCATTTACTGGGGATGGGAACATTAATCTACATTCGACCAGTAAAACCCGCTTTATGGGGGGCGGTGCAGGATTAGGGTTACCGATTGCGAAGGGTGTCATCGAAGCCCATGATGGCAATTTGTGGGTTGAAAGTGATGGATATGACCATGTCGCCTGCCCTGGCAGCATGTTTCATGTCGAACTCCCCATTGTTGAGTAGTCTCTACTTTGATTTTTTAGCAAACTGAGCCTATCCACCCGCATTACTCCAACGGAATGACACGGACATCGCCAAAAACCTGAGTCTGATAATAAACCGTACACTCGGGCAAAATTTCCATCGCCTGGATTGGCAGTTCAACCTCCCCGCGCGTCCAGCTAAGCGGATACCCTAGCTCCCGATCCCATTCAATCATATTGCGCACGGGGGTTCCGCACCGGCACCCGGCCGGGCTGCAATAAAGCTCATACTGATCACTCGCAAATTGATCAAATAGTTCATCAACCGTTTTCGGCTCCAACGGCTGAATATACCCCCACCCCATTTCATCACACCAGTTCTGATGAATAGCAACAATCTTTTCACCCGAGACATCAACGCTATAGTGGCAAAACTTCACAAGTGTGACCACATCTACTTCTAAGCGATATCGGGCAAATTCACGGCCGCGCCATTTGGCACGTGCTTGCAATACAGGGACAAGTGGAGCCAGCAAAGTAGCGCCGCATAGAAGCATGAGCCCCAATATCAAGCTGCTTAAAACGATGATTTGTTTTCGGGACAAAATTTAGAACATTTCGTTTATCAGTGGTTTGAGTTTATGCACGAGGTCTTCGTAAATCTCTTTCCGTTTAGCTGTGTCATCTTCACGAATGACACAGATCGCATTGACCTCGTATTTTTCGAACTGAAACGTGTTGGGATGCATGGCAAACTGATCTCGCATATCTCCTGCACTACCTACATAAAACCAGTCATGTGCCATCTGCCCATCTTCATTTTCGGTCCGTTTAGAAACAACGTATACAGCCCCGATCCCCGCTTTAAATTTAATATTAAAAGGGAAGACAACAGAATTATATGTTTGACCCGATAGTCCGGTGAATGTTGCGTTTCCAAGTTTTGCCATTAGCTATTCTTCCTAAATTTTGTATTGCTGGTATCGGTCATTCGGCCGCTTGAAACTGGCTGAACGCACACCTTTGAACCAGCATCTAATTTTACATTTCATGTGACCGTTGTCCGCCACGGGCGATATCTTTGGTTAACTGTTTGGCCGTCGATCCAAATTGAACCCCATACCGATCCATCATCCGGCCGATACGGAACTCTAATTCCGCCTGGTCCTGCTTACCAACGACAGCCATTTCATCTGCACGGGTCAGCACATACGGATAACGGCCCAATATTTTACACTGGTCAGCGATCAATTCATGCACCATTTGCACAGCCATTTCATCTTCTGCCACCCACATCGGCAGGTCAACCCGGGCGATGTTCGCATTTTCTTCCCCAGACAATTGCGACGTATTTAAGTAGAAAAAGCAGACTTCATTGTGTCGCTTCTCTTTTTTGAAACGGGTATTGGCATGAGAGACATCCGCAAAGACGATGCTACGTGCCCCTGGCCCCAACAGCTTGCTAAACAGATCCGCATCGGTCAAACCTTCCCAACCGCCCAGGCTATCCGGCTCTTCGGCCGACCATTCAGGATGAATTTGATACAGCATGGTTAATACCGAACTTTTGGCAGGACGATCAATATAGCCCACTAACAAACCACCTGCGTTTTTAATCGTCGTCATCCCCAACTGCCACTCTTTAATCACCTTTTCTTTAAACTGGGGGGCCAAGTCACCAATAGGGACATAGAGCAGCCGCTGATCCATAATCGCCAACAAAGGGCCATCTTGCCCTCGATTGGCGACCGATTGACGCGCCAACTCTTCCATTTCGGCTTGGTCTCTCTCGATTGAAACGCTCGTGGGGTTGCTAAAACGACTATCGCTCAAATCATGCTCATCCGGGAACTTGAGATGGGGGGTCGAAAAGATTTCTGGTGCAACTGCGGACCCATGATAATAAACAATCCCCCCGGTATTAAGCAGATAGTAGACGTACGGAGCGTGACGATCGGGGACGATCTGTGACCCATCAACCGAAATAATCGTCGCTTTCGGCGGCAATCCGCCCGGTGATTGTTCGATAATCGCATCAAGCGGAGCCACTTGCGGGTTCAACGCTCGAGCAGAGCCCCGGTATGGCCGAGCGCTAGTCGCCTGCAACACTTCGGTGACAATCGTCTGATATGCATCTTCTAAAGCGTCCCACGCATTCGCATTGTTATGCAGAAAAAGCAACACCTCGTCTAACAAGGTCTGCCGTGTCACATTGCGACCACCGGCCGCGCGGGCCATTTTTTCGATATCGGTTGTAAGTTGCTGAAAGTCTAAAGACATAAAGGGATTAGTTCTCTTGAATCAATCGATTAGTAGAGAGATAGCGCAGAATCAGCGCGAAGCCAACCGCATTGATCACGGCCGAGGTTACCCCGACCACCATGCCAAAGTTATCCTCGGTACCCGGCAAACGGCTGGTTATTTCGGCTGCAAAAGCTGCAACCAGCCCAACGTATGATCCGCTGATAAATCCGGCATGGACTTGGACCCAACGCTTGGTGGGCCATCGAAATAAAACAGGAATCATCCCCGCCACAAGTGTGATCAAACTAATCAGCGCGAGCCAATGAAACGGGCCAAATCCCCCAAACAAATTGTAAATAAACAAGGCGGTGATATTTAACGCCAACATGCCATTAAAATAAACGTGCCCTAAAGTACGATGCAAACGCGTCCCTTTTTTAAGCAAAATCACCGCTGTTCCAGCCGATAAGGCGATCAAGCCAAAAATCGTATGTATCCAACCTAACTGGCCCATCTTCCAATCCTCCGAGACGGCCGATTGTAGCACGAATGATCTATTCGTTCGAGCATCATCAGCTTTCATCTACCTAAACATTCATCACAACATCTATTGTGTATACGCAAGAATAAGTTGCTAGTTTTAAGATGATGCCGATAATCTTTAAAAAGAACTATTTATTCCCCACACGCGTGGTGATTTTAGGAGAAAACAATGAGCGAAGAACTAAGATTTGACGGCCGGGTTGCGATTGTAACCGGCGCTGGCGGTGGTTTAGGCCGTGAATATGCAAAAATACTAGCAGCGCGTGGTGCAAGCGTTGTCGTTAACGACTTGGGGGGAACCGTAAATGGGCAAGGGGGAGACAATTCAGCTGCGGACCAGGTCGTAGCTGAAATTAAGGCGGCCGGTGGTGATGCGGTAGCCAATTACGAAAGTGTTGAAGATGGTGAGCGCATCGTTCAACAGGCGATGGACACCTACGGCAAGATCGATATCGTCATCAACAATGCCGGTATTTTGCGCGATAAATCTTTTCACAAAATGACCGAAGAAGAGTGGGCCGCCACCTATCGAGTTCATTTGTACGGCTCATTTAAAGTGACGAATACCGCTTGGCCCATCATGCGCCAAAACGGATACGGCCGGGTCGTTATGGCCGCCTCGTCATCGGGCGCATATGGCAATTTTGGTCAAGCCAACTATGGCGCCATGAAAATGGGATTGATGGGTCTTGCCCATACGCTATCAATCGAAGGGGCAAAATACGATCTTAAGGTTAACTGCATCGCCCCCTATGGTGGCACCCGCATGACCGAAGGACTTGTACCCGACCAAGTTTTTGAAGCGACAAAACCGGCCAATGCGGCCCCAATGGTCGCATACATGGTCCATGAAAGCTTCCCAGACAGCGGCGGCACCTTTGAAGTGGGTGGTGGGTTTATGGCCCGCCTGCGCTGGCAACGATCAAAAGGACATTTATTTTCGATTGCTGACGGTTTTGATGTAGAAGACATCGCGGCCAATTGGGACAGCATCACCGACTTTGATCAGCCGCACTATCCTACATCTGCAAAAGATGCATATGCTGAGATTATGAAAGGATTGGTTTAAAACTGGTGCGTCACTATTCAGTGAGTCGGTGTCTCTGTACACTGACCCACCGAATACTGACCTACTGATCACTGGCTTAAAATGCAAGAGCTTCTCGCCCCCTACAAAATCACCCTCGATATTCCGGTCCTTTGGGGACATATGGATAGCATGGGTCATGTGAACAACACGATCTATTTTCGATTTTTTGA
>JAHDEB010000018.1:49027-51994 GCA_020629055.1 Chloroflexota bacterium | reverse complement strand
GGCTGGGTATATTGGACCCAGCCCCATGTGTGGGCCGAAATCACCCGGTACGGGCTGGAGCTGTTTGAACGGCCGGGCTGGCCGAAAAACTACGATGCGCCGATCTATGCATTGGTTGATGGGGAGGTTGTGGCTCGGCCGATGGCTGAGAACATGGCCAAGCTTTTTCCGCTGATAGACGAATATGCGGCCGAGGCCTACAAGGTTTATCCACGGCCGTTTGATCCCCACTTTTCAAGCGATGCGATCCGTGAGATCGATCATCTTTCTGCACAAGATCGGCTCGACCAGATGGAAATGCCCGACTTGCAACGTACTTTGATGGGGCGGATGCTGGCGATGCAGAGCCACGGCGATCCAAAAAACGGGGCGTATACAGAGTTTTTGCGCTGGTATGCGCTTAGTCATTTTAGTACCGAAATTTATCTGTCTACCGCATCTCGGCTCCAATTTCAAGAAGGGACCCGCAGTTTGATCGATGCGATCATCAACGATTCAGACGCAGAGGTGAAGTTGAGCTGGCCGGTTGCGGCCGTTGAACAAGACGACTCTGGTGTACAGGTGACCGGTCAAAATGGAGATGTATTAACGGCGAAGCAGGCGGTTATCGCCTTGCCGGTTAACGTCTGGAAAAATATCGAGTTTTCCCCAAAGCTAAGCTTAGAAAAACAGGCTTTAACAAGCGAAGAACATACGGGGAAAGGGCAAAAAATTTATGCACGCATACAAGGGCATTGGCCCGACCTAAACATGGCGGCCGATGCTGATGCGGATATCTGCACGGTCATTGTGCAAGAAGCGCGGCCGGCCGAAACGCTGCTCGTTGTCTTTTTGACCAACAGCAATTTGGCCCCGTTTGGCAAAGATGAATTAGAAGCGGGCTTGCAAAAATTTGTGCCGGAGATCGAGGTGCTAGACATTCATTTTCACAATTGGGTAGATGATCAGTTTGCTCAAGGAACTTGGTGTGGCTACCGGCCAAGGCAGACGTCTAATTATCTAGTGCAGGCTCAAGCCAGCGAGGGAAACTTATATTTTGCTGGGGCCGATATCGCTAGCGGCTGGCGCGGCTTTTTTGATGGGGCGATTGAATCGGGAATGCGTGCTGCTAATCAGATTAAAAAGAATTGGAGGTAAATGTGTCTGATGAAGATCAATTTATTGCTGAAGTAAAAGCGCTGTTCGAAGCTGAAGACCATGCCAAAATTATAGAGACATGGGGAAAAGACACGTCTAACTCTGATGAGTTTAAGGCGGCCGCATTTGAAGGGTTCATACCTCGGCCGAATGACGTTCTTGTATCAACCTACCCGAAAAGCGGCACCACCTGGGCGCTGCATATGGCGTATGAAATTGGCTATCTGGGTGATGGAGATTACGCGCATTCGTACGATGTTTTCTCGTGGCCTGACAATCTTGTTCCCCTTGAAAACAACCCCCCTCTGTCTGATTTGAGCTATTTGGCCGATTCCCCGACCGGATTGCGGGTGATCAAAACCCATCTCGAGGCTCCATTTGTACCGGTCGCCGATGGCAAACATATTTCAGTCATTCGAGATCCGAAAGATATCATCGTTTCGATGGTGCATTTTGAAAATGGCTTTAACGAGATTCTCTTTGGAGGCTCGATTCCGGTTCAGGCGTTTGTCGACTCATTCCAGACAGACAAATTTATATATCAATCGTGGCCGATGTTTATTGATAGCTGGTGGTCGCTGCGCGATCGTGACAATGTGCTTATTTTGACCTATGAAAGTATGAAGGCTGATTTGGTGGGAACAATCGGTAAAATGGCGCGTTTTCTAGAGATTGAATTGAACGAGGCACAGTTGGCGAAAGTCGCTGAAAAAAGCAGCTACGGGTGGATGAAAGCCAATGATCACAAATATGCTCAGCCAGCGTTTGGTGAAGCTGAACAGGTTCCATTGGTGCGCAGCGGGAAGGCTGGAAGCGCAAAAGAGCTGCTGTCGGCCGAACAGCAGGCCGCAATCGACAACTTCTGTATTCAGCGCTTAGATCAGCTTGGTTCTGAATTTCCTTATCAGGAGATGTACGTTCATTAGAAACTTTACTAAGCCGTGTTGACTTTTTAATTAAAGCCGCGAATTTACACGGATTTTCGCGGAAGATATTTTTGTATCTGCGAAAATTGGCGTTAATCCGCGGCTAAAATAACTCGATTAGAATAGATTAAACTAAAGTCAATCGAACTTAGCAATTTGGCCCAAATCGCCAGCCTTAAATAATTTATGAAGCAACTACCCCTAATCGGAATTACAACCTATCACCGTGACGAACGCGGCTACATTCAACTACCGGGTCAATATGCAGATGCGGTCCGGCGGGCGGGTGGATTGCCCCTGCTGCTTCAGCCAGGTGAGCAAAATCTTGATCAACTGTTAGATCTGTTAGACGGGATTATTTTATCGGGCGGTGGTGATATCGACCCTCAAAAGTACAACTCGACCAGCGAGGAAGATGTGTATTGGGTGGATCAGGAACGGGATGATTTTGAGTTCGAGCTAGCCAAACGGTTGTTAGAGCGGTCCGATCGGCCGACGTTGGGTATTTGTCGCGGCATGCAGATCGTCAATGTCGCTTTGGGCGGATCGCTGATTCCGCATATTCCGGCCGCGATGCCGAACGCCATCGATCATCGCCAACCGCCAGACCAGCCGTATGGCCCTATCCAACATGAGATCGTGGTTGATCCGAGTTCAAATTTAGCGGAGGTGATGGAAAGTGAGCGTGTCAGCACCGCCTCGTGGCATCATCAGGCGATTGATCAAATCGCCCCTTCACTCAAGGTGGTTGCCAGCGCCCCCGACGGAATGATCGAGGCGATTGAGTTGCCCGGCCAGCCGTGGCTGATGGCGGTGCAGTGGCACCCAGAACTGACGGCGGCCGAGGATGCGTCACAACAAAAGCTGTTTGATGAATTGGTGGCGCAGGCCAAAGTGCGTATGG
>JAHDEB010000018.1:22445-48927 GCA_020629055.1 Chloroflexota bacterium | reverse complement strand
CTAATCACAACGAGATCTCATCCATGCACCATCGTCCAGCCTTTTTGCGTCAGTCTCCCCTCATTCTCTTTATCTTTTTGATCCTACTTGTTTTGGGATTTTCTATTCCCGCTCCACTTGTCGGGCAATCTTTACCCCAAGACCGTTTTACCTATTTGCCGTTTATCACTGCGCCAACGACCGCCATGATACCGACAGAACAGACGATAAGTTATACAGAGGAAACCGAGCCGATTTTAAACCCGGAACGCGGTTTTTTTGATCAGACGGCGGTTTTATGGACCGACGATCTAAAGTTCGTGCTCGACATGAGTGAATATCGAGATCGGAATCTTTCAATTCTTCGGCTCTATTTTGTGATCGATGAGTTTGTAGACGCACCGATCGATGCGGAAACACTTGATATTATCGATCGCAATTTTGGTGCAGCACGCGAGGCCGGTTTAAAAATCATTCCCCGCTTTACTTATAACTTCCCCAACAATGACACGTATCCTGAAGCCCAAGATGCTGAATTAGATCAGATTCTGACCCATTTGGATCAGCTGGCGCCGATCCTTGAAAAAAATAGTGATGTGATCGCTTACATGAACTTGGGCTTTGTCGGGGCTTGGGGAGAATGGCACAGCTCTTCTAACGGTCATGTGACGCATGACGAAGACGGCCGGCGCATCAACGATAACTCGCGCGCCATCGTATCAAAGATTTTAAACGTGCTGCCCCGCACGCGGGCGGTGACAATGCGCTATCCGCCTTTCAAAATGCAGCTGTACGGCCCCGATCCGCTACATATGGATGAACCGCACAACGGGAGCGAAAAGTCCCGCATGGGCAGCATGAACGACTGCTTTTTGGCATCTAAAACAGATTTTGGCACGTATATGCCGTACGAAACTGATGCCGATATCGAAGCGGTCAAAGACTACCTGAGTGCTGATAATTTGTATTTGCCGATGGGGGGTGAAACGTGCAACGCTGATGAGCGGGCCGAACCGTACACCGGCTGCGAAAACGCCATCAAAGAGCTGGAGCGGATGCGCTGGAGCGCGTTGAATAGCATCTCGAACGGGGTGATTGAACGTTGGAAAACGGAAGGGTGTTATGACACGATTGCTGATAGGCTCGGCTATCGTTTTGTGCTTACGGAAGGCACTTTCCCGACCCAAGTTAGCAAAGGGGAACAGTTCGGATTTGAGGTTCAACTGCGCAATGACGGTTTTGCGTCCCCCTATAATCGCAGAGATTTTGAGTTGATTTTGCGGAATCAGGCATCTGGGGAAACCTTTATATTTCCCGAATACTACGATCCGCGCTATTGGTTCCCCACTTACGAGATTATCCCGCTGCGGCTTTCGATTCGTGTCCCGGCCGACATGCCATCTGGTTCGTATGACCTTTTGTTTAATTTGCCCGACCCAGAGCCCACGCTGAAAGACAATCCCGATTACAGTATTCGTCTGGCCAACCAAGGGGTTTGGGAATCTGAGACAGGGTATAACAATTTAAATGTGACGATTGAGATCAATTAAAAGAATATCGGCTAACTTACTGTGGAAATCATCAAAGTAAGCATGCACATTATCGGTAAAAGAAATAAAATTTAACTCTAGGGGGCCAAAATTTAAAAGGATAAAACTATGTCTGTTGAACTACTTTCTAATGTCTGGACCCATCTAACACATGTCCAGCCCGCCCGCGCTGAAGGGATTTATATTTATGACAGTGATGACAATCGCTACATCGACTTTACGTCTGGCATTGGTGTCACCAATACCGGCCACTGCCACCCCAAGGTTGTCAAAGCGGTGCAAGATCAAGCGGCAAGCATGATCTTTAGCCAGATGAATATCACTATTCATCCTAAGGCGATTGAGCTGGCTGAAAAGCTAAATGCGATAACCCCCGCGAAAATCGATCGTTTTTTCTTTGCGAATAGTGGTGCCGAAGCGGTTGAAGCCTCGGTCAAGCTGGCCCGGCAAGCGACCGGCCGTAAAAATATTATCGTTATGCAGGGTAGTTTCCACGGCCGGACCCATCAAACGATGGCGATGACCACGTCGAAATATGTGTATCGGCAAAACTATCAGCCGCTCCCTGGCGCTGTGTTTGTGACCCCGTTCCCTTATGCTTATTTTTATGGATGGGATGAGGAAGAAACGGTTGAATTTTGCATGAAACAGCTAGATTTGCTGCTGCACAGTCAAACGTCCCCGGGCGAAACGGCCGCCATTGTGATTGAACCGATTTTGGGTGAAGGTGGCTATGTGCCAGCCCCAGATGGCTTTTTGCAAGAGCTGCGAGCGGTGTGTGACCAGCACGGTATCTTGTTGATTGCGGACGAGGTACAAAGTGGCTTCGGCCGGGCGGGCAAAATGTTCGCTTATGAATATGCCGGTATCGAGCCAGACATCTTGATTATGGCGAAAGGGTTGGGTAGCGGTCTGCCGATTAGTGGCATTGCGGCCCCTGCTGCAATCATGGACAAATGGACCCCTGGCACCCACGGTGGCACCTATGGTGGCGGCAGCCCGATTTCGTTGGCCGGTGCTTGCGCATCGATCGATGCGATCCAAGAAGATGGTCTGATTGAAAACTCTCGCGTGCTTGGCGATTATCTGATTACCCAGCTAAAGGGCTTGCAGAGCAAATATCCAAAAGCCAATATCGGAGAAGTTCGCGGCCGGGGTTTGATGGTTGGTGTTGAATTTACCGATCCAGACGGAAAGGCTGACGGTGATACCGCAAGCAAAGTTGCGAATCATTGCGTTGCTAACAATTTGCTGCTGTTGATTTGCGGCAGTTATAAAAACGTCATCCGCTTTATTCCGCCGCTAACGGTAACTAAAGAACAGCTTGATGAAGGCTTGGCTATTTTTGAAGCTGGTCTTTCGCAACAGTAAGGCCGGCTCCATAAAAGAAAGAAGCGATACGCTTGGGACTATTTCCTAAGCGTATCGCTTCTTGTTGCAATCATTGGTATTAGCTGCAGTCGTTTCTCCGAGGGCTCAAGCCCTCGTTTAAGTTATGAAACCTGATGAATCAGGTTAGCATGGGCCGCTGAGCCCGATTGATCGGGCTTCAAACCTTAACCGCAGGATTGATCCTGCGAGAGTGGGCATGTCTCTGAAGCTGACACTTGTTTTGACAGGATAAACAGGGTTAAAACCATTTTGAAAATCCTGTCAAAAACAGAAACCATGTTGGATCTATTTGGTCAATAGGGGCAAGAAAATCTGGTCGGGACCTAAATTCTCAAGATTGGTGATTTCGATGAACAGCAAATCCTCAACCCCCATCAAACTGTTTTGCAACGGGTTGAGCGTGGGGAAGTCGTTTGACTGCGTCTTACCGGTAATAAAAGCGGTTTTCTTCCCATCATCACCTTCAAACAAGGACAGGGAGTAGCCGAAATCCTGATTGCTGCCACCTTCTGTTTGGTAGTGCAACTGCTGTCCTGTAGGCCCAACGGCCGCCAGCACCACGTCTTTGTCAAGGCCAGATCCAACCCAACCGGTGACAAACGCGATCCCCTCACTGTCTACAACAAGCCCACCTTGTCCATCGATGCCACTCGCCATTTCTAGGTCTGTTTGAAAAATAAGCTGGCTCAACGAGCCGTTTAGCTTAATGATTCCTTCGGTAATCGTCAGGACATAGATGTTTCCGCTGGAATCTAAGCCGACATCGACTGCGGCCGTGTTGCGCAATGTTCCGTAAAACGTGCTTGCGGCCAGTTCACCGGTCGGATTAAGCTTAATTACCGTTGCATCGTAGCCTGCACCTGAATCTCGCACTGTCTGAAGTGCACCGGCCGTGGTCGGGAAATCATCACTCGCTGTCCGGCCGGCAACGATCACTGATCCATCCTCGTCAACTTCGAGGCCGATTCCATCCTCACGATTTTCACCGCCCAAAAAAGTGGAGTAAGCGAGCCCGCCGCTGGCTGAAATCTTCGTCACCACCGTATCATGGTTGCCACCAAAAGTAGATTGAGCGGCGTCTAGCGTGGGGTAATCGCTCGACGCGGTCCAACCGGTGACGTAAATATTTCCGGATGCGTCGAGCTCAACATCAAATAGCTGTTCCCGATCTGTACCTCCTAAAAAGGTGCTGTACAGCAAGGTGCTGCCATCGCTGCTAAGCTGAAACACGACCCCATCAAATACCCCGGCCATAAATGTGTCTTGGGCCGCGTTTTCTGTGGTCGGGAAATTGCTATCCCCTGTGAAACCGGCTACGGTCACATTTCCGGCCGAATCGACAGCGATTCCCTGTGGAATCCCTTGCCCGATGTAAGTGCTATACAAAACATTTTTTGTCCCGGCTTCGAGCTTAACCACCACAATGTCTGTCCCATTGCCCGGAGAACCGACAGACGAATAAGGCGCCACCAAAGGGAAATCGTCTGAATTGGTTGACCCGGCGATATAGATGTTGCCTGCTTGGTCTGTTGTTGT
Organism: Chloroflexota bacterium; assembly: GCA_020629055.1. Classification (GTDB taxonomy): domain Bacteria; phylum Chloroflexota; class Anaerolineae; order Promineifilales; family Promineifilaceae; genus WTJY01. The sequence continues at coordinate 44,470 of JAHDEB010000018.1, read as the reverse complement.
CACACAGATATTGAACTGACATTCGTGTAAACTGCCACCATAATAGCTGCTAAACACCCGCACCGGATCATCATCGTCGGCCGTTTCCTCTCCATAGGTCACGGAGCCTGAACTTAACCCCATCAAGAGTGCGACTAATCCACACAAAAAGCTGCTTGCCAATAAGCGGCTGATAAACCGACCTTTATTTTGATTTTCTATCACTTTTCACCTCATATCTCTTAAATAAATGGCCTTAAAAACAGACCTAAGGTTCAGTTTAAGCAGCAACGTTTATTCAGCGTTTATTGGGTGATAGTGTAGATCTGGGGTTTTGATAAAATAGTCAGCATGCAGGGGAAAATAACCGTTTTAAATCTTAGGCTACTTGGTCGGCCGGCCATCGTGCTAAACCAAGATCCATTGACCAACTTTGTGTCTGAAAAGGCGGTTTCACTTTTCTGCTATCTGGTTGTGAATCAAAAACTACATGCTCGTGAAGCGTTGGCCGGTCTGTTCTGGGGGAATCTGACAGATGAGCGGGCCAAAGCCAATTTACGCCAAGCCCTACACAATATCAATTCACTTTGTCCTGGATATTTTGAGATCAATCGAAAAACGGTTCAATTTCTTAGCCATCAACCTCATTGGCTCGATCTAGATCAATTTTTAGAATTGATTCAATCGGCCGAGATCGATCAGTTGCAGCGTGCCGTCTCCTTGTATCGTGATCAGTTTATGCACGGTATCGCTTCGGGCCATTCCCTCGAGTTTGAACAGTGGGTTGGTTCTATGTCGGAGTTCTACTATCAAAAGCAGATAGGTGGTTTACAAACATTAATCGCTCACTTTATGACCCAAGAGGAATGGGCAACTGCAGCTCAATTTTTGAGCCAACTGCTACAGTTAGAACCTTGGAATGAGAAGGGGCAAAAGCAGCTGATGCGCTGCTACGCGTATCAACGTCAGTTTGATAAAGCGCTGCACCAGCTTGAAAAGTGCCGCGAGATGCTATGGCACCATCTTGAAGTAGAACCTACGGCCGAAACGGTAGAACTGGCTCAGCGGATTCGCAAAGCGCGCCAAGCGGCTCAGCATAACATCCGGCCGCCAGACGCCCCATTTTTCGGCCGCGAGTCTGACCGGGCCACGCTACGACACAAACTTAAATCGAGCCAGATTATCACCATTACCGGGCTGGGTGGGATAGGCAAAACTCGGTTGGCGATGCAGGTTGGTTTAGAAAACAAAGGTCGATTTTTAAACGGCGTTCTGTTTGTATCGTTGGCCCATGTCAGCCCAACTTCGAATGGCCATTCAGCCATCGCAGAGGCGATATTACAGGCGGGCCTTGGGGCGGGGCAGCGGCAACCGGGGCCAGATGAGAGCGGCCCATCCACCCAACGATGTGTAGACTTTTTACGTGGACAAGAGCTGCTGTTGATACTTGATAACTTTGAACACCTGAGCGACCATGCCGGTTTTGTGGCAGATTTGGCTCAGCAGCTCCCCGATCTTACCGTTTTAATTACCTCGCGCCAATTGCTCAATTTACGAAACGAGAGCGTTGTTCGGCTCGATGGGGTGTCTGAGAGTGTGCTGCTTTTTCACCAATTTGCTAAGCGGAGCGGTGCCGATTTAACAAAAGCTGATGAAGCGTCGATTTTAGACATTTGCAGGTTGGTCGATGGTCATCCGTTGGCGATTGAATTGGCGGCCGACCTCACCCCTTTTCAGTCATGTCAGCAAATCGCAACACAGCTTGAACAGCGGCTTGAAACCTTAAGCTCGACCCATGCGGACCTTGTTGATCGGCAAAAAAGTATGGGGGCGATCTTCGAAGCTTCATGGGATGCATCAACCGTTGATGAGCAGAGCGCCTTAGCCAAATTGTCGTGGTTTAGTTCGACTTTCTCGGCAGATGCAGCCATGCACATCGCCCAAGCTGACCCCAAAATTCTGATTCGGTTAGGTCGAAAATCGTTAATCAATTTTCAAGATGATCGGTATTCACTTCATCCACTTTTGCGCCAGTTTCTGGTGGCTAAGCTGCCGCAAATCAACCTCTCATTTCAAGATCTGGCAGAAACAGCCGCTGCATATTATTTGACCCTTCTTGCTGATTTTGGTGAGCAGGCGTCACGTTTTGGGCCGGTTAGAATCGAGCAGAAGCTGGCGATTGATTTAGACAATTTTGTGGCCGCGTGGCATTGGGCGGTCGAAAACGACATACACGCGTTAACCCCGATTGTTCCCCATATGCAAAGTTTGCTATCGGACCGTGGCATAAATCATTTGGCTTATAACTTTGTTCGCTTGGCCTTGCCCGCGGCCGAAAAAACAGACAATCAATCGCTCATTCATGGGTTAAGGCTGCAGCATTTGTACCATCTTTTTTGGGATGACAAACGCTACGCTGATGTATTCAAATCGCTTCAAGAAATCGAGAAAGAGATCGACCCGGCCGCACAAACGCCCGAACATGCCTATTATCAACTGATCGCTGGATGGTATTTTCAATATCAACTGGGAGAAATGAAACAAGCGGCCGATCATTATTTAAAGTCTAAAAATATCTATGCCGATTTAGGATTTCATAAACAGACGGTCGGCCGGTGGCTAGATTTAGGCAATATCGCTTTTGAGCAAGCTGAAATCGATGAAGCGGAAGCCTGCTGGTTGGCCGGTTTAAGATTGTGCGAGCAGCATCTGATTCCGCTAGGCAGCGCCATATTAAAATTTTCATTGAGCCAGATTGAGCTTAAACGTCATAACTGGATGGGAGCCGAAGCCTATCTGTTGGAAGCTCAGCAGCTGAGCCAGCACCATACCGGACTGCAGCATGCTATCTTAGGCGCGCTGGGGGAAATTGCGGTGATTAATCATGAATATGACCAAGCTAGTGTGCACTTTCATGCTCAACTTGAAGCGGTCAATCTGCGGGGGCGGCTCAATGAGGCTTCGGCCGCCCACTGTAATTTAGGGCGACTTTATTTGACCCAAAACCAACCGGATCAAGCCCAACAGCAGTTTAGGCAGGCGCTCCATCTGGCGAAACTGTATGAAAACCCAGCCATGCTGATACAAATAGAGCAGGAAATAGAGAAAGGGGCTTTTTGAAGTTAACCGTTTGGGTGAGTTGATTATTTAGTCGCTAATCAACGTCCCATTCAACCCACAAGCTTTGTGGCCCCCGATGGGACGTATTTGGAGAGTATTCAAACGTTTGGTCCTCTACAAGCCTCATTGAAGGAATCCTACGCGTTAGCTCTTCTAAGAAAATCACGAGTTCAAGCCGAGCCAAGGGTGCACCCAAACAATAGTGATTCCCCATCCCAAATGATAAATTCTGAATCGCGTTTTTACGCCGAATATCAAATTTGTCCGCATCTTTAAACTTACGTTCGTCACGGTTGGCACCGGCCAAACTCACCAATATCTGCGCGTCTTTGGGAATCGTTACCCCTTCGATGGTGATGTCTCGTTTAGCCACCCTGCGCCAAGAAATCACGCTCGAATCATATCGAATAATCTCTTCAGAAGCCCCTGGGATGAGCTTGGGATCCTCGCAAATCGCTTCCCAATTTTCGCGCTGCTCAAGCAGTGTCCGTATACCGTTGCCAGATTGATTGGTCGTTGTTTCATGACCCGCCATAAGCAAACCAAAAACGGTAATAATCAAACGGGTCTTATCAAACCCCTCAGGCTTTTCATCGCGCAGCTTGATTAGCATTTCGCTGGTGTAATCTTCGCCTGGATTTTGTTCTAATTCATCAACCAGATCATGGCAGAAGCGCAAATACTCGATAAAGGTCGGGATCGACGCGATGATCTCTTCGTCCGGCAGCTTGCCCCAAGTGAGCAACGCTCGCCCCTGCGACCAGACTTTTACTTTATCGATGCTGTCGTCCGGGATGCCTAAAAAGGTAAATAAAACTCGGGCCGGTGTTTCATATAAAAGTTCTTTGGTTAAATCGACTTTCCCCTTGTCGATAAATTTGTCGATCGACTCGTTGACCAAACGACGAACGTGTGGCTCGATCCATTTCACCCGTTTGCGCGTAAAGGCATCTTTTAAAAATTCCCGTACATGTTGATGATTTGGAGGGTCGTTGTTCGACAGGGTGGGGACCAGGCTAAAATTTTCGGCCGCAAATAGGTCGACCGCTTCTTTCGGCCAAGGCTGAATCGGGGATTGGGCCATGCGGGACGAATAATCTTCCGTGTTGACCAGCATGTCCCGCACATGTTCGTAACGCGTCACCACAAAGTGGTTGATTTCAGGGCTGAAAAATACCGGCTCATCCCGGCGGGCTTCAGCTAAAAACGCATAAGGGTCACTAAGATACGGATCTGTGAACGGGTTAAACGCAGCGCCTAGGGCGCTCACGGGGCAGCCAAGCGGAGCACCATCATCGGCCGATACAGAGGGTTGGGTGTAAAAGTCTTGGGTCATGAGGGGGAAGTAGTCAGTTTTCGGTAATCAGTGATCAGTTAAGACAGTGCACAAACTGATGACTGACAACTGTTTACTGATCACTAGATAAATGTCGCAATTTGGTCGAGCGGTTTTTTCTCTTTCGCCTTGCTGGGGATTTCGCAGTCATCGGCCGGGTATCCCACAATCAGCAGGATCAAAGCCCGTTCGTTTTTTGGACGATCTAAAATTTCGTTCAAGAACCCCATCGGGCTAGGGGTATGGGTTAATGAGGCCAATCCACAGTTGTGCAGGGCGGTAATCAGCGTGCCGGCCGCGAGCCCTACGCTTTCTGTGACGTAGTAATTTTTTACTTTCCGGCCGTCTGGCAGTTCGTCATAGCTTTTGGCAAAAATGGCGATTAAATAGGGGGCGATGGTCAAAAAGTCTTTGTGTTCGTCAGTGCCTAACGGCTCTAGCGCATCGAGCCACTCTTGGGGCGCTTTGCCGTTGTAAAACTCACGCTCTTCCTCTTCGGCCGCAACTTTGATCCGCTCTTTGGTCGCCATATCTTCGACCACAACAAATTGCCATGGCTGTAAATTGGCTCCGCTGGGGGCGGTCCCGGCCGCTAGCAGGCAAGTTTCAATAATATCTCGGGGAACCGGCCGATCTGAAAACTCTCGTATCGTTCGACGGCGATTGATATCTTCGTAAAACGCTTGGGCTCGCTCCCGCATTTCTTCTAAAGGATATTCTTGGTATTGGCTGTGGGGGATAAATTTTTCCATTTTGCTTTTTGAATATGATTTGTTAAAACTGCAATTTAAGTAAAAAACAATGGTAATCGAGATTGATATGGGGAATCAATAGCGAAGTCGAAGGTAAAATGTCGGCTTTGCTTTGGAAAGTAAAGCATGAAAGAGATTGATGAAACAAGTTGGGAAATTATGCACTATTTGCAGGCCGACGCAAGGCTGACCTATGCTGAAATCGGCAAGCGAATCGGGCTTACGGCACCCGCCATCGCTGAAAGAATTAGAAAGTTAGAGGCTCAGGGCATTATTAGTGGTTACCACGCCCATATTAATTATGATGCTTTAGGGTTATCATTAATGGGCATCGTCAACATCAATAATACCTACACCAACTCGTCAAAAATTAAAGAGATCGCCCAAGAATTGCCTGAGGTGATTTCTTGTGACATTTTGACCGGCGACCGAAGTCACATGATGCGAATTGTGGCGCGAACCCGAGCCCACTTACTTCAAGTGCTAGAAAATTTTCTTGAGTATGGGCAGACCTCGACCCAGATTGTGTTAGAACAACCGATTGCGTTTAAACCGCTTTCGGCCGACGTTGTCAATCAGAAAAAATAGGAGAATTAAATTGATTAAAATCGCTGTTATTAGCTGTTCGCTACATCCTCAAAGCCGCTCTTACGTTTTAGCAAAACAGGCGATGGCCCAGCTGGCAAACCTAGATGCAGATGCTACCTTGTACGATTTGCGCGAGCATCAGATTCCATTTTGTGATGGAACCGACGCCTACAATCACCCCGATTCGATCATGATTCGCCAAGTGGTTGCAGATGCGGATGCGGTGTTACTCGCAATACCGGTCTACAATTTTGATGTGAATGCGGCGGCTAAAAACTTGCTCGAGATCGCCATGCGGGCGTGGAATCACAAAGTGGTTGGGTTTTTGTGTGCGGCCGGGGGAAACTCGAGCTACATGTCGGTCATGAACTGTGCCAACAACCTGATGCTAGATTTCCGTACGATTATCGTTCCGCGCTTTGTTTATGCGACCGGCAGTGATTTTGGGGATGACCGGGAGCCGACGATGTACGTTTCTTCTGATAAGATTATGGAACGCATTACGGAACTCACTGAAACAACGGTGAAAATGACTAAGGCTTTAGAAGGAGTTTTCTAACGATGAAAATAGCAACTTTATATGATATTCATGGCAACCTACCGGCGCTTGAGGCGGTGCTGGCAGAGATCGCTGACGAAAAGGTTGATGCGATTGTAGTCGGGGGAGATGCATTGGCTGGTCCGCTGCCGGCCGAAACATTGGACCTGCTTCGAACGATTGAAACCCCGATTCACTTTATTCATGGCAACGGCGAATCTGAAATGTTGCGCTATTTGGCAGGTGAACCGATCAATGGGTTGACACCGGCCGCAAATGAATCGACCCCCAAAGTTGCTGAAAAGTTATCGGCCGAGCAGCAAGAATTTGTCAAAGGCTGGACGTCTGTGGTTCAGCTAGACTCGCCGATTTTAGGCAAGATTCTCTTTTGCCATGCGACCCCGCACAACAACACCCACATCTTTACCCTTAAGACCCCCATCGAAAAAATCGAGCCTATTTTCGAAGAGGTGGATGCTGATATCGTTGTTTGTGGCCATACCCATATGCAGTTTGATCTACAAATGAAAGACATTCGCGTAGTCAATTCGGGCAGTGTTGGCATGCCATTTGGAAAAACAGGGGCATTTTGGCTGTTAATCGAAAAAGATGTGGTTTTCCGCTGCACCGATTATGACAAACAGGCGGCGGCCGAGCGGGTGCGCCAACCTGGGGCGCTGAACGGGGAAGCGTTTGCAAACGGGAATATTTTGAGCGCCCCAGACCAAACCACCATCATGGGGTTGTTGGCTCAGCTTGAAGCAAACCAAACAACCACACAGTAGGGTATCAATGAATTACGAGGAATTTAACGACTTTTGCCAATCGCTTCCCGCCACCACCTACGTCAATCAGTGGGGTGGCTCGCACGTATGGAAAGTAGGGGGAAAGGTCTTTGCCATTGGGGGTTGGGAAGAGAGAGAAAAGCCGGGAATCACGTTTAAAACATCTGAAATCGATTTTCATTTCTTAAGCAGCCAGCTGGGTTATCGACCGGCCCCTTATCTCGCCTCGCGTGGCATGAAGTGGATACAACAATATGATGCGCCTGACGGGAATGATGATGACCTGATTTATTATCTTAAAGAGTCCCACCGGATTGTGTCATTGGGTTTGACCAAGAAAAAACAAAAAGAGCTTGGGCTGAACCAAGAGTAGGCGACTCCGATCTTTCGCCTATTTCCAGACAACAGTTGGTGCAAGATACTTTATGAGGTTAAACGATGGCTCAGATAAAAATTTATGGGGTAGACACAAAGCTTATTCCGATAAGGGAAGACCTTTCAAACGTGATTCATGCGTGTGTCATGGATGCGTTAGGCATGCCAAAAGATAAACGAGCACATCGATTTATGCCGATAGCAAAAGAGAACTTTTTGATGCCGGGCGGTCGATCCGACGCCTATACGATCATTGAAATATCGATGATCGAAGGGCGGACGGCCGAGACGAAGAAAAAGCTAATACGCCTTCTTTTTGACCGAATAAGGGACGAGATCGGGATTGAATGGATCGATTTAGAGATTTGCATCTATGAAAGCCCGCCGTGTAATTGGGGATTCCGGGGCAAGCATGGGGATGAAATAAAGTTGAGCTATAAGGTGAATGTCTAGCAGTCCGCTTGGAAGCGAGGCATCATCAGTGCTTAACCAGTCCGCATCGTGCCATTTAGTTAAATCAAGCTCAGGGCCGCCTACTGTTTACAGACCATCCTTGACGCTGTACTAGATTCCAAACTTCAGAATCATTCAAACTTATTTGAAACAAGCTGGCTATTTGTGAATTAGTGCTGTTATTGGTGGGGCAGTTTACGGTGATGTTTGATTAGATTTAGCGGGATGCGACTATTGAATCGGCGGCTTGACATTTCAGAGGATCTGCTCTAACATCCAAACGAACCGAACGTTCGGTTTGTTTGGATGTAATCATGACTAAACCAGAAATCTATAATCATATTTTGACTGTCACCTCAACCCTGATCGCGGAAAAAGGGTTTGAAAAGACGGCGATAAGCGACATCGTAAAAGCCTCCGGCATCAGCAAAGGGGGGATCTATTGGCACTTCAAGAACCGGGATGAAATTATTCTGGCGATTGTGGAAAACATCTTTACCCAGCAGATGGAATTTCTGAATGCCGTCATGGTGCAAGAAGGGGATGCTACTCAAAGATTTGATCATCTTATCGGTCTGATTGTGGCTAGCCTTGAGCAAGTTGATGAACTGATGCCCTCCCCCATAGAGATTTATGCCTTTGCCATGCGTAAGCCTGAGATCATGGCCCAAATGAAAACTTACTACAGGCGGTATCAAACACATTTGGCTGATTTAATCAAAGAGATCGTTCAGGAAAATGGGACCCAGGTTGATGATGCTCAGCAAGCGGCACTCATTTTTATGAGCACGGTTGAGGGAATCTTGCTGATGGCGGTTGTGACAGAAACGGCCGACACACTTTCGAGCACGTTGCATCAAGCCAAACTAATCTTTTTAAACGGTATCAAACAGGAAAATTAACATGCGAATCCTTATTTCTGGAGCAGGTGTTGCGGGGCTAACCTTGGCATACTGGCTTGAAAAACACGGTCACGAGCCCATCATTGTTGAAAAGTCGGCAGACATTCGCACTGAAGGGTACATGATCGACTTCACCGGTACTGGCTGGGATGTAGCAGAGCGCATGGGACTCATCCCTGTGATCCGAGAGCGAGCGAACCCGGCCGAAAACGTGATCTATAAAAACGGGCAAGACAAAGTGACGGCGCAGGTCAGCGTGCAAAAGCTACTGGAGGCGGGGGGAGGCAACAACTTCGTTGCGCTCAATCGGCGCGATTTGGTGCTGACCCTCTATGAAAGTGTGCGTGACAAAGTGGAAATCTGCTTTGGTAAATCAATCGAGGGGCTGACCCAATCAATCGATCATGTTGAGGTCACATTTTCTGATGGTTCGTCTGACAGATTTGACCTGCATATCGGGTGTGATGGGATTCATTCAAATACGCGAAAGCTTGTGTTTGGTCCAGCCTCTGATTTTGTGCATCACTTGGGCTATCAGTTTGCCATCTTCCAGATTTCCCCGTTGCAATATGATCTAGCAAGGTCGTATCAAATGCACGTCATCCCCAATTTGCAGGTTGCGGTTTACCCGACCACCCCTGACAAATGGCTTGTTTTTGTCCTTTTTAAGCACGACTCTCCGGCCGTCCCGTTTCAAAAAGATCGCATTTCACTTCTCAAAGAAAGGCTCGAGGGGCTTGAATGGTATGTGCCGGAAATTCTCGACAAAATAAATGATGGGGATTACGTGTTTCAGGACACGCTGACTCAGGTTCAAATGGCGCAGTGGCACAAAGGACGGGTTGGGATCATTGGCGATGCAGCTTACTGTCCTACACTGATTTCGGGTCAAGGTGCGTCGATGGCGATGGCTGGGGCTTATTTTCTGGCACAGGCGTTTGAGCAATGTGAGTCGCACGAGGATGCATTTCAAATGATGGATGCCCAGTTGCGGCCGCACATCGATAAAATTCAGGCATCAGCTCGCAGTTTTGCTTCAACCTTTGTCCCCAAAAGCTATATGCGGATGGCGCTGATCAATGTCGTATTGCGCCTTTCAAATGCATCGATTTTCAGATCACTGGTTGGGAAACAAATTACGGTTAATAGTATTTTGCCGGCCAAATAAGTTTCTCCCTGCATGATGAGTATGCGCGGCCGACACTAATCGGTCCTCTCAAACTCAATCTTCATCAGATCAGGGTGTTTGAATTCGTAGTTTAGCATTCGCTTGAGCTTTTCGTTGCTAATCAGCTTGCCTACACCGGGCGACGTTACGCCAAATTCAGGCGGCGCCATGCCCAGCAATTCTCTAGCCCGCGTGTAAAACTCTCTTTTCGTAGGATGCGTATCGGTGCACGCATTAAACAGTTCTCCCCAGACCTCCTGATCTACAATCCGGCTGATAATTTCAATGCAGTCATCTCGGTGGATGAGGTTCACCGGCGTATCAGGGTTTGGAACGATGCGGCCCGGCTTAAAAAACCGGCCGGGGTGTCGGCTGTATCCGATCAGGCCACCAAACCTAAGGATGGTGGTCCGGCCGCTTCCCCATTCGGTGAATAGTTTTTCAATCTCCAGCAAAGGACTGGTTGAGTAAAGGTCGCTGTCGCTTTCTTTGATCGTCTTCTGGACGTTTTGATAAACAGATGTCGAGCTCACAAATAAGAGTTTTTCAATGTTGGAAGCCTCGATTTCGCTGACAAGACAACGAAACCCGTCAACGTTTTTCGAGGGGATATTGACGATCAGGATGTCAGCCTGCAGGAAGGGTTTGATATCGCTGTTCAGTGAATTGATATCAACGATAAAAGGCTCAGCGCCAATCGACTTTAAATCTGGTATTCGATTGTTTGATGTTGTTGAGGCCTTGACGACATGCCCTCGCCCTTTGAAATGGTGAGCTAGGGGAAGACCAAGCCAACCACTGCCGAGTATGCTTATAGTTTCCAATGTTGATCCTGGGGGTTATATAAAAATGGTTAAGCTAACGGCCGATTCGGCCGCGCGCCACAGCGCTTAGAAGACCAACCCGAAGCAAGGGGTTAAATCAAGTTGATAAGCGGCTATTGTAAACACATCTTCAAGTATAGGTACACGGTCATAAGTGCAAAGGTGGGGATTTTCTGGGAAATTATTACCTTATGGGTCGATAAATATCTTTTGGTCTACAAAAATATCGCTTTACTTTGCATCAAATATTACTATCGTCTGATAACGTTAAAGTTATGCTCTATGTCAGACAGTTTAAGACCCAAGGAGGTACGAAATGGTGGAGCGTAGCGTTTATTTCTTGGGTGATGTGGCACGCAAATGCCGGCGATGATTTTGAGTATTCAGCCTCTCACGCAAGATATGTGTTGGCTGCTCGAGACAACCGGCTGGCGAGTAATTCAAACCGGTTTAAAGCGTATCGAATCGATGAGATTGTACCTAAGCTAGGGAATTTAGTCTGTAAATCTCGGGAGAGTGGTGTGACTTATGAAAATGTTCGTCGAGGCTACAAGACTCATTGCGATATTGTTGTCGGTATAGAGGCTGGTCAGTTACTGACGATTGGAGGAAATGTAAGCCATTCCGTGAGCCAAACCAAAGCCTCAATTAATAAAGATGGATTCATTTCAAATTCAGCTTACATGGCTGTTGTGACAATTGATCGTTAAGTCGTCTTGTTGTAGCTTGACCGATAAAGCCCGCTAGTGTAGCGCCCCAATTTTATTTATGTGATGAGTCAAAACATCAACTACGACTCAGGGAACGGCGCATCATCATCGATGAAAAGCTCACGGTCAATCGACAACAAAAACTCGAGTAGGTCGGCTTCTTCGCTTGCAGTTATATCAAGCTGATGGGTGCCCACTGTAAAAACCTCTTCAAGCGTTTGCGCACTGCCATCATGAAAATATGGGGCGGTTTCCCACAGCTCAATCAGGGTTGGTGTGCGGATTTCAACCAGGTCACCGTCTAAACGATTACCAGACGTTTCTTTGATCGTCCCGACGTTGTGTGCCATCCCGTCTCGATAGGCTTGCCCCGTATGACAGCTGGCACACCCTTGGGCGATAAAAACGCTCTGCCCACGCTCGGCCGCATTCGATAACTTTCCGGTGTAGGTGCGATACGGGGAGCGTTTGACCGACTCTTTCCCCAAGCTTGCAACATACGCTGCCAGCGCGTCCAGCTCATCAGACCGGCCGGTTATCTCCATGTCTAGCGGCGATTCGCCGTTAAACGTTTGCCCCGGTACCAAGCCGATCCCTTTGTTGAGCTGTTCAATTTGCAGCTCAAAATCCTGTACTTCATCAAAATTTTGGGACCAATGTAGATTCCCAAAGCGGGTGCCACTGGTGCCGTTGAGCGAGATGGTGTTGCGCAATCCTTCCCCAAAACTGGTCATATCCCATACTTGGCCGTCTTGACCGCTGTCTTTGTGGCAGCTGGCGCAGCTAATGTACCCTTCTCCACCAAACTCAGGTGACTTGGCGCTGTAGAACAGCTGTAACCCTTCCAGCTCCTGCTCAGTTAGCGTTTCATCACTGACCGTTTGGATGGTAAGCGTCTGCGGGTTCCGTTGGCCGTTTTCGATGTATTCGGCCACATCAATGGCGCTAACCGTACGGCCGGTGAAGTTTTTAACATACAGCGTGCGGGTTGTTGCGCACATTTCTTGCGGTGCATCGCCGCCAGTAAATTGAGTATTGGTGTTTAGCCTGTCGTTGCGTGCCAGCACCACATTGTTGCCGCTAAAGGTAACAATCCGTGACTCCCCATCTGCCAAAATCGTGATCCCGGCCGGGTCCGCCTGATTGTCAAAATCGGTTGTGTTTTCTGGCGAAAGGGGGACGGCGTTTGAATCTTGGGTGTTGACCAAATCAAGGGTCACCATCATCGGCCGGACGGTGTTGTCATCGTCAAGCGCACCGCCTGAGGTTACCGAGCTGGTTCCCCGGTCAATGTTCGATTTGACCGCCGGTATATACGCCTCGTTGCCGTCTGGGCTAATGACGATACTGCCCATGAAATTGGGAACCCCTCGGCCGTGATTCAACCCATCATTGACCAAAACCTTGTTTGCAACAATCGTACGCTCCAGCGTTAAAGTGGGTGTCGTCGCCAAGTCATAAATTTCACCGTGGGTAGATGGGGAGATAAAGCGGGTGACCAGCAGCCGATTTTCATGCATCGCCATCCCCTTGGGCATCGGCCCAACATCGACCCGCTCTTGAATCGTTCGCCTCGTCGGGTCGACCCGAATCACTTCGCCGCTGCCAAACAGCGCCACAAAAAGCGATTCACCGTCAGAAACGGAGGCGACCGGTTGTGAACCGTGGCCAGTATCGATTGAAAAACGGGGTAGGGTAGAGTCTGCCCCGTAAAAAGCGACTTTGTCATCGTCACGAAAGGTGATCGCCATCAGGTCGCCGATGCGGGTGACAGACGTCGGCTCTTCAAAGTTTAGATAAACCTCTTGCTGACTGGTGACGAGCACATGTTGTGACCCCGGTTCGATCATTGTGTCGAGTATCGCGACGCTGTTGTTGTCTGGGTTCACCACCCAAAGATTGTTTGGCTCAGCTTCGTCGGCGCAGCTTATTTGGCTCGACTGGTTGGGGAAATAGGGATTATCACCCGCATACCCGATAACAGGTGGATCGGGCCAGTAAGAACAGGTTTTGGCGGCCGTTGAGCTCAGCGGGTCAAACTGCGCCGCGTCACACATCATACCTGAAGTGACATTTGGCAGATAAGCATATCCGTCTGAATTGCCAAAGCGGACCGTGACCCGTTGGGGAACGGTGCCAGGGGAGGCGTTGCAGTATTCACCTTCAGCCGCGCAATCAATCCATCCATCGCCAGGTGGTGCGGCATTTAAAACCCCATCGTTTAAAAGAAAATAAGATGCGCTAACCGCCATAACGATGATAAAAGCTCCCGCTTTAAGCAAATTGGAGAAGTGTTGAATATATCCCATTATCGCACCTCCACATTGAGCAGATCGCTGTAAATGGTGTCGCCTGCCCAATCTGCACACTCAATGACAACCGATAACGTTCCTGCTTCGGTTAAGCCAGACAAGGTGGCTGACCGACTCCGAGTTGTCATTGTTGACGGCCGGTCATTTGCCATGCCGTACAGAATCCTAAATGAATCAGCCGCTGCGCAACCGTCCCAAGTCAGGCTTAGATCGCTGCCTGCTAAGCGGTAGGTTGTGATGGACGGTGGATCAAATAAAAGGGGGGCTGGCCCGACGTTTGTGGGATCAGAATCTTTCATAAGCAAGGGCAAAAAGATCGCTTCGGCAAGCAGTTCGGGTGAAACCGGGGTTGCTTCGACGGTTGGGTTTGGGGTTGGGGTTGTGATGACCACCGTCGTGGGCAAAGGGGTAACTGTGGCTGTCCCTTCGATCGTGGGGATCGGTGTTTGGGTTGCGGGTGTGACAGGCACAGTTGGGGTTGCGGTGGGCTGCGGATCATTGACCGTTTCGCCGGTGCTAAATGTAAACGAGTAAGGGGACATGGTGTTCCCCATATAATCTTGAATGCCGGAGATGCTGACTTGGTAATCAACGTCGAGTGCGAGGTTCTCGTCTGGCCATAGGGTGACACTGCCGGTATGGGTTAGCCGATGGGTAAACGGAACCGCTTGATCGGTGTCTAAACGGGTGAGCTGGATCGCGTTTACCATCGTTTCGGTGCGCACCGTTTCAGGAATGTGGAAGCTGATAAAGGTATCTACCGCAACGTTGCTGGCGTTTGCCAGCGGCCGATGGCCTGAAATATAGGGGGGATTGGTATCCGCTTCATCACTGGTGACAAAGAAGCACATCCCTTGGTAGTTCATCCGCTCGTCGATCTCGACATTGGTGATGACCCGGCCGCTGTTTAGGGTGTCACCAACCTGCAAATTGGTAGAGCCACTCAAGATTTGATTAGAGGAAAAGTTATAGGCAGCGTAGGTGCCCGAGCTGTATGACCCTTCTGCGATAGGGGGGCCGGTGAAGGTGATAATCGACTCTGAACCGTACCGATCAACCCCACCAAAAATTCCGATTTGCCCTAGCGGCCGAAAATATTGAGAGCCGTCGCAAAAGTTGTGGCTTGTCGGAAAGCGATAGACGATAGGAGCCATATCCGCCCCGCTGATGATGTAATCAGGATCTTGATCTTTGCCCGCTTGATAGGTTGATTCACAAAGATCGATATCTACTTTCATATGGTCAACATAGGCGTACTGATCTTGAAAGTTAACATACATCGGCATCGTCATATTGTCCCCATCAAAAGGGTCTGTCGTGTCTTGGTTAAAGTAAAGTTCGCAGGTTAGTTGGGGATCGGTTGGATCGGTGAAATCAACCACGTACATCGCCCCATAGTGTCGGCCGTGCGAGCTGGTGCTGCGAGCGGCCCAAACCATTTTGTTGGCGCCGTATGGCTCTGCCCAATAGCCGCCAATGCCGATCGAATTGCCATCAGGCTCTGTTAAAGATGGCTGATAGACGGATAACAGCTCCGGGGTGAATGTGCCGCTGTCTAAGCCGTCTCGCCAACCGTCCATGCGATAAATCGCCATGCCGGTTGAGGCTTGGTCCGAGGCAATGATCATTAGGTCTCCGATAAAAGAGAAGAATCCGGTGACGCCGGTGTCGCCAAGATGGTCCCAGGTCGCCAACTGCTGGCCGCGCCAGTCGTCCCCCGGCCGCAGGGTGTAGTACAGCGTCACATCTTCTTCAAATGGAGCACCGTAGCTCCAAAAGTCACTGATAATAAATGGGGTGTAGAGTCGTCCGGTATAGGTCTGCCAAAATGGGCTTTCTGGATACGTGTCACCTGTGACAGGATCATAGACGTGCGAATTTCCCAACTGCCAATAGTTATTGGTCCACAAATAAGCTTTGCCGTCGTCGAAAACTGTTTTAGAAGCGTGTGCATGGTGCCCCTGCCCGTTACGGCAGACCCCTTCATAACAGTTGACGTAGCGAATAAATTCCGGGTTCATCGGGTCTGCCAAGTTCCACGAGCTGTCCCAGTTTTGCAACGTGACGTGGGCGTCTGAGCTACCGGGGCTTTCAGGTAAAAGCAGCACGGCCGGGCCGATGGTGCTGATGATGGCAGACCGGCCGGCATCAGTGGCCCGCTTCCCGATAAAATCTCCCTGTTGCCCATAGTCTTGGTTAGGGGGGTAGTCGATCAGTAGATCATCCTCTTGAGAATTAACGTCTGTGATCGAATATGTCGCTGTTACAAGGGCGAGAAAACCGACTAAAAATTTGAACCAATTTGATCGTATCATGTCCACTTTGTCCTGCTATTTTCAGAGTCTTTGGTAGGGGTGTCGGGACCTGCATAGTTGGGCGCAATGGGATGATCGTGAATTCAGTCCCCCTCTGGTCGTATTAAACGTGTTGATTGGTAGGATTTAGTTTAGGCTCGGCCGAAAGATTCGTTGTAATGTGAGATACGGCAGGGCTGATCGATGTTTTATCTTTTAGATTATGGTGCAGGTGGCGAGCGGGTTATGAATCAGTCACGCGTTAACGTATCAAACAGCTTTTCAATATTTTGTAGGATGGTAGGAACATACTCGTCAAAGCCGAATTTGCGGGCAAAGTAAATCACAAAAAACTGCTTCCGCGCCGATTCAAAAGCAATCCGGTCCCCAAAATAGTTTCCCAACGGCCGATCATAATAATCGAGCAACTGCAAGACAAAAGTCTGGCCGAAATTACGATAGAACCCAGCAAAATCGGCGGCCGGATCTCCCCATGCCAAGTCGCTAAAATCGATAATGCCGGTCAATTTCGGTTGATCAAAATCGACCAACAAATTGTTGGTTCCCAAATCTGAATGGACCAAGCATGGCTGGAAAGATGCAGACTCGATTCGCTCTAACGTTTGCTCAAAAAAGTGTTTGGCCCGCCCAGCCGTCTCTTGGCTTAAAAGCGGTTCAACCGGCCCCCATAAATCGCGCCAGAAATCCCCACCGCCATAGGGGAACCGGGACAAATGATCATCGGTGAACGCTGAACTGTGTAAAGCGGATAAGAACCGCCCCAGTTGCCCAAGCATCATATCCTGATGTTCGGCCGAGAGCATGGCGAATTTTTCTGGGGCGAAACGCTCACCCGCCAGCCGGGGGTAGGCGATAAAATCGGCCGCAGTTAGGGTGGGGGCCGGTATGGGGATCGGGGATACCGGGGCAAACGCTTGAAGGAACGCTTTTTCAACTTCAAACTGCGGGCCGGGATGCCGAATAAAACGAAAGATATGTGCCTGATTAACATCAACTACCACATTGCTCCAGCCGCTTTTAATCAGTTCGGCTGATTCAATATCCCCTGAAAAAGCAGCCTTTACCCGGTTTAAATAATCGTTGTTGGCGGTCGATTCCATAGGGGAAATTATACAGCGCCGCTATAGGCCTTTTGCCGGAAACGAACGACCAACAAATAAAGCACGGCCGCATACAAAATAAAACCTGGAATTAAATAGAGCCAACCTGATCCACCTTCCATCACCGTCCAAGCCGCTTTAGCCGCCCAGTACGGCGGAAACAGCCCAAATAAAAACTGCCATGGCTCTGCCACAAACCAGGCGATCAGCGGCACGGAGTTGATGGTGCTGAGTGCCTTGAGCATGCCAAACGCCTGCACCCGATTGGTGGCAAAGGCGAAGAAGACAAGGGCGTTAAACGGGGCGGCCAAGCCACCCAAAGCTGAGATGGCGACAAGCTGTGTAAAGCTGATTTCAAACAGTCCGTTGTTGCCCAAGGCGAGTATGATCGACAAAAACGAAACGATCCCGGCCGCGGCCGCTCTGTATCCCACAAAGCGGTCGAGCGAGACAGGGGTCACCATCATGGCGGTTAGGGTTTTGTCTTCTTGTTCTTCGATCAGCAGTATGCCGCTGATCATGCCGAAAAACATCGGCATCATCACGACCAAAATCTGGGCGATACCAACGGTCCAGTAGGGGGTCAGGTCAAAACCGACCGCTTCTTGCAGCCAATTGGTTGCGGGGCGCAGCCCAAAGCGGATGAGGAAATACATGAAAATGGGATAGAAAACGAGCCCCAGCAAAAGCTGGTCCCGGCCGACAAGCCGAGCGTCGTTCCGGCCCATGGTTGAAACAAATTTAGTGAGTTGCATGATTTTAAAAAGGATAGGGATGGGAAGATAGGGATAGGGAACGTACTCATGAACAGTTTTCCGATTAGCGGCAACCGGTTCATCACGAACCTCTCTATCCCTATCCCTTGTCCCTATCCTTGAATGATGTGCCGTTCAAACGCCCGGGTCGCCCATGTGTAAAAGATGGCGATCCAGACGGCCGAGCCGATGAGCCCGTAGGCCAACTGCCATGTGGGGATCGGTTCAAACGCGGCCAACAGCAGCAGAAAAGCTGGGTAAGTTGGGATCAGATAAAAGAAAGCCGGTTCCCAAATGTTTAAAGCGGCCAAAAATGGGATTTGGGTGACAAAAGCCACGAGCAGCGTCGGCATCAAAAAGTCATTGATCCGGTCGTAACGCACTACGACGATGATGCCTAAAATCGTCATGATAATTTGCATCAACATTGTGCCGAGTACCAGCCACAGCCAATTGATTCCGGCCGGGCCGTACCAAATAATCCAGCTGGTGACTAAAATCACCCCGATTTCAAGCAGCGCCAAAATCGAGAGCGAGATGATCTTGGCGGACAGATATTCGTTCGGCCGGATGGGCGTCACAATTAGCGCATCCAGCGTCCGTTCCTGCTTTTCAAACAGGATAAGGGCCGCCACAAACAGGTAGCCTGTACCAGATGACGCGAACAGGAAAAAGATCGGGACCGCCAGCTTGAGCGCCTCTTGGCTAAAAAAGTAGCCCAGCACCAAGCCGACCGCCACAGCCGCGCCGATGGTGATCGAATAAAGTTGATTTTTGGTTTGCAGTCGGGTGTCCAGACTGATTGATTGGGTTAAACGGGTCATGGTATTTGTAGAGACGCCCAACGGGACGTCTCTTCTTATTAGTTAGACGCGTCAGCGACACGTCTCTACGCGAGGGTTCTTCCGGTCACTTGGATAAATATCTTCTCCAAGGTCGCTTCTTGCGTATGGATCGACTGAATAAAGTCAGACTTCAGCAGCGCCAAGAAATCGTTGTTGTCTCCCAAGCCATCTAGCGGGAAATCGGCCGTGGTTTCGCTGCCGTTCCGGCCGTGGGTGATGCTAACTTTCCGCTCGCCAAACTGTCGCTTTAGATTTTCTGGCGAATCAATCGTCGAGATTTTCCCATCGACGATAAACGCCAAGCGATCACAAAGCTCATCCGCCACACCCATGTTGTGCGTGGTTAAAAAGACCGTCTTACCGGCCGCTTTTTGGGCCAGCACAATGTCTTTTACCCGTCGGGCATTGACCGGGTCCAGGCCAGATGTCGGTTCATCAAAAAAGATGAGATCCGGCTTGTGGATCATGGCACGGGCAAAGTTCAGCCGCACCTTCATCCCTTTTGAATAGCCGCTGACCAGCTTGTCACCGTCATCGCCTAAGCCAACCATCTCTAACAGTTTTTCAGGCGATTCTGTTTCGCCAGAGTAAAGGGATGCGAAATGTCCCAAGTTCTCTTTGCCGGTTAGTTTTAAGTAGTGATTGGGCAGTTCAAAGCCGACGCCGATTTTTTCATACACCTCGCGTCCCCAAGCTGAGACTTCTTTGCCAAACAGGGTCGCCTTGCCCGAATAGCCTTTAAGCAGGCCGATCAATAGCTTTTGGGTGGTGCTTTTGCCCGCACCGCTTGGCCCTAAAAAGCCGAAAATCTCACCCTGATCGATATGGAAATCGACTGAATTGACGGCCGGGTCTTTGTCATCGCTGCCCGGATAGCGAAAGGTTAAATTTTGTACGTCTATCATTTTTCCGCCTTATCGGGGTGAGACATTCACATCAAATTGAATTCTGTTGTCATGGTGCTCATGTGAATGTCGTAACCCCTACGCGGTTGTGGCGTAGGGGCTATCTCATTCGCACTTGAAATATTTGAAATGCACTCAATGATCAGCGAATGAGTCGCCCTGAACTTAGTTGTTCCTCAATCCCGACTCCAGCAGACGCAAGATGCCGTCGAAATGACGACCCGCCTCTGCCCATTGCTCATCGGTTAGTTCCCGTGTGAACATCGCTTTGTTGTCGAGCCCTAACTGTTTTTCAAGATAGCGGCTGAGCTCTGCAAACACGGTTGAAATCACAAATGTAGCCGCATCGATATCGATGTCCGGCCGTAAACTGCCATCTGCCATCCCTTTTTGAATCATGCCCCGATACGCTTCAACGCCTGCCCTCTTTAGCCCTTCAATCATCTCGTCTTTAAACGGGAGCGCCCCATAAAACGCACGATGGGCCACTTCGGCCAGCCGTGGGTGGGCCAGACTGTGACCAACTTGAAGGGTGAATGTGCTGCGCATCATGTCAAAAAAGCCGCTGTCGAGAGCGGGCCGTTCGAGACCCGCAACTAACGCCTGCTTTTCTTCCAGACCCAACTGAATCAGGTACAGGAGCAGATCCTTTTTGTCTTCAAAGTATTGATAAAAACTACCTTTGGCGATTCCGGCCGTTTTGCACACCCGAGAGATCGAAGCGGTGGGGTAGTCATGATCCGCAAACTCGTTAATGGCTGCGACGAGAAAAGTTTCCCGTTTGTCTTGGGGTAAATTGAAATAAGTCTGTTTTGGCATAATTGTGACCGAGTGGTCATGTGACCGCTCGGTCACAATGTAGCAGAAGGTTGTTCCCTTGTCAAGAACGGTCAGCTGGTAGGGGGCTAACCCATTCGCCTAAATAATTGTGTTGATCGGCAAATGGGTAGGCGAATGTGTCGCCCTAGCGTGGAAATATTTGCGTTCTGGGGCGACACATTTTTATAAATATCGTTCAAATAATTTAGATCTGCAGGAAAATGTGATAGCCCCTACCCGCTCTGTTCGGTACGCGAAAACTGACCACACCCCTGTAATGCATCATCAGTTATTGATGTGTAACCGAACCAAAAGCGGCTGATGGTCGGACCCAGGCGAAACGAGCGTTTCGGCCGAGAAGACACCTACACTCTCGCTAACCAACACATGGTCCAGCGGGAAATAAATCAAAGGCACTTGAAAGCCAAAACCAGGGACCCGCCAGGTAGGTAAAATCCCATTTCCTCGGCGTACATTGCGCACACCGGCCCGCTCAATCTGCTTGTACCAACCGGACCACATCGTGACATTTAAGTCTCCTGCTACCACCAACGGCCGTCGGGCATCACGCACATATTCGGCCAAGGCGGGCAACTGTTTGTTTCTTTCTTCCATCGCATGAAACGGGTTGGGGGGATGGGGCGAAACGAGGTGAAAGGCTCCGTTTTCTATGTGCACATCAACCGCCACGGCCGGCCGCCAGTCGCTTAGATCGATGATTTTGCTCTCGCTAAGCGGGTGTTGGCTCAAGATCAAAACGCCATCTCGCGCTTCGTGTTGATAGGCAAAGGTGTGGGGATAGTCGGCCGATAGGGCGGTTAAAAGCGCGGCGGCCGGTTGTTCCCCCACTTCACGTAAAACAGCGATATCGGGCTGATGGGTCTGAACCAACGTAATGACTTCCCAAACCCCCACATTCGGCATTCTGATTTTATCGACATTGTAAAAAAGCAGAGTCAATTGATGGTCGGCCGGTTTTGACTGTGGCCAATAATAAGGGGCGATCTCTGCACCGTTGATTAGCACGCTAATCATCATCACCCGCATTGTAATTTTTTGTTGGGTTAATCCAGTTATGATCAGCAAAGTCAAGCTGACCCCAAGATAGACCGGCCGCAGGCTGACCACAAACTCGGCCAAGTCAACCCATCTGGCCAAATAACCAAACAGCGTGACGAAAAAAGTGAGTAGGCAGGTGAAAACAACCGCTCGATGGCATATTTTTTGAAACATAAAACTCCATTTTTCTAAAGGGCTATTCTTTAGTTAAGTAGGCCTACTCTAAAAGAAAGGAGGTTTGAGTTTAAGCACCTAGGTTCGATTTTCTTAACACCTGCGAGGTTGAGAAAATCTTTTTTGAAGTTGATATTTTAATCTGACATATCCCATTGGCTCGTTTTCGCCCACCCCTGAGCCGCATCCCAAATCAGGTCATAGACCGGAT
>JAHDEB010000018.1:17600-22345 GCA_020629055.1 Chloroflexota bacterium | reverse complement strand
TGGCTCGTTTTCGCCCACCCCTGAGCCGCATCCCAAATCAGGTCATAGACCGGATCTTTGATGTCGTAGTAGGCGTCCCAATCGTTCGGATGATAGCGCGCTAGCTCACGCTTGATATGTTCAATCGTCGCGGCCGATTTGGGGTGTGCGCGCAAATAATCCCGAAACAAAAGCGCATACCGTTGATTGTGATTCCCCAATTGACGAATATGAATATGGACTCGACGTTCATTCGGCCGTTGAACGAAGTAGATCTTTTTCCAAAGTTTCGGGTCGGGGTCTTCCCCCTTTGGCACATGGTCAGAATAGTAGGGTTTATGGGTAAACCCGGCCGCTTTCATCTTGTTTTCTATCTCGTCGGCCAATTCCGCCACGGTGACCTGCACATCGATAATGTCTTTCGCCCCCAGCCCCGGCACGCTCGTTGATCCAATATGATCAATGCGCAATGCCAATGGTCCAAGCACGGCCGCAATGTCTGCCTTGATCGCTTCAAATTGATTGGGCCAATCAAGGTTGTAGTCATGAATGACAATTGATTCCATGTTGAGTCTAGAGTAGGGGGTGACGCCATCGGTGTGGTCTTAGCTGTCTTCGATCCATTTATGCTCCGATGGCGTCGCCCTGCAGCTTACGAAATTTTACGCATCTTATCGTACGCTTCTTTGATGCCCGATTTAAATCGGCCGTCCTTCGTTTTAATGCCGGAATTCTCGCTAAAGTCGCTCCAAGCAAACCAAACAATCACCGGCACCTGCTTGGCATGGGTCTCGTTAAACGCTTCGATCGCCTCGGTCATAAACTTCGAAATGTCCGGATACCGGTTGGGCTGGAAGACATGTTGATGCCCTGGCACACCGATTTCAGTTAACCAAATCGGCAGGTCTGGAAAAGCCTCTTCAAACGGTTTGAATGCATCTGCCAAACTGCCAAACGGTACAAAATCAAACGTTGTTTTCGCATGACGGCCGTACGGATGATAGGCAAGCGCATCAACGGGCAGCGGCTTACGTAACGCTTCTTCTACTTTTTTCAGATAGTTGACGGCGTTTTGCGGTCCCGTTTTCATACCGGCCGCGACGATGGTCGCTTTCGGGTCTACCGCCCGTATCGACTTAGCGGCTGACTGCAAAATAAGCGCATACTTTTCGGGCGGCAGGCCGATGGCGGACTTATTGGCATTCGGCGCATCATCACCCCAGCGGCTATCGGTCTCATTAAAAATTTGATACGCAACCATATCTTTAAAATCGGCACATGCGGCCGCCACTTCAGCACACATACGACCATATTCGGCCGCATACTTGCCCCATTGGCCGTGATCCCACGGACCATGACCCCAATAGGTATCTTGGTGCAGCACGATTAAGGTTTTGATCCCTGCCTGAGCATAAGTTTTAATCAGTTTTTGATACCGTTTGACAAAGGCTTCTTTTCCGCTGCGTCGATTGCGGCTGGCCCAATAAGCGTAACGTACCCATCCTAACCCTTTTTGGTTCTGAATATCGACGTCGCGCATATCGATTTCGCGTGAGTCGCCGCTGTCTAAGTTCGGGTTGATGTTCATCCCGTACTCAACCGGCTTGACCCTTGCCTGCGTCGGTTGGCCAACGATCGGCATAAACACCTTGTGCGGCTTAGAATCTGTGGGTGGCTCGGGTTTAACTGGATCTGGCTTGACCGGGTCTGGCTTGGGTTCAGTGATTGGGGGTGCCGGAGCGGTTCCCGGAACAACTTGGGCCGAAACCCAACGCAATTTGCCAAAGTTTTCTCCCTGACCGTTTTGCAGTTGCCAATGGGTTGCAACCACTTCGTTCGCATCTGGGGCGATCATTTCAACCGTTATGGTGATGGTGTCGCCCGGCAGCACAATCGCACTGTCGCTGACCTCTGCAATCGGATAAGCGGCTTTAGCCGCCATCTGAGCTGTGGCGACACCGCCGGTATGGGCTTTCGTTTTTGGTACGTGTACCAACTTGTATCCATCGTCCCAAACGGTTGAACCGATATTGCGGAAGGTCCAAATCGCCTTGAATTTTGAACCAGCTGGAAAATCGTTTTGGGTTACATCTGGGTCAGACGCAAATCCGGCCGCTTCTGAATCGTCAATTTGACTACTTTCGACTTCGCCTAGCCCGGCCGAATGAGGGGCGGCCGTTTCATAGTCCGGTGCTTCTACTTCTGGATCAAAGAATTCGCCGGACTCCATCGCAGCAATGCGTGGGGGCAAATTGCCTGGGTAAGTTTGATGGGCGTTTCCATCCCCTAAAAGTGGGATGCGCAGGTTTTGCCCCGCGTAGGCCCATTCAACCCGCATCTGATTAAAGCGCATAATCACGCGCCATTTGTCTTGGCGTAAATAATATTCACCCGAAATGCCCGAAAGTGTTTCGCCTGCACCAACCCGATGGGTAGCATACTGACGGCCGAAGCTGCCCAAATGATCAAACCATGCCTGAACCTCTTCGCTATTCCCCCAATTGACCGTTTGACCATGCCAAGCGGCTAACGCGTCGATCCGTCGCTCGACATCTGGGGTCATTTTAGTAGGTGGTGTTGTGATGGGAGGGGTATCTGGTGGATGTGTCATGGGGGGTGGGGGGGGCACCGGCGGTTTTGTGACTGGTGGTGTCACGACCGGTGGTGCTGGTTCCGTTTGGGGTGGGCTGAACGGGTAAACCAAAAACCAATCTGGGTTAATCGCAGGATTGTTAAAGCCACCCCATCCGGTCGCGAATTGATCATAGGTCAGCTTAAACCCATCCGCTTTGTCTAATTCGTCAGTATTAAACAGTGGGTCATGTACATATACATGGCTGTCGTCATAGCCGGTAACCACCACAAAATGAGACCCTGCAAATCGGTTGCCGGTCCATTTTTGCCATGGTTTGTAGTTGACGAGAGCGATAAACGGTTTTCCTTCGTTGATGCGCTGTTTTAGCACTGCGATGGCGACCGCTTTGTTCCCAAAATGTGTGGCACCAGAAGCGACACCCTTGTGGTTTAAAATATTTCGTAAATCAGACGTACGAGTGTACTCTTCACCCCCAAAATGGCGGTTGAACGTGTTGCTTAACACAAGATACCCTTCATCAGGGGTCATATCGATCCCATAGTAGTTGAGCATCATCGCCACGCAAGTTGGCCCACAATCTGCATTATGGCTGGCGGCATCTTCGGCCCATTGGGACCGGTAAGGAACGGCTAGTTGTTTTCCTGACATAGTTTCTTTGTTTTATAACGACTAAGTTGAAGCCAAACGGTTCAAATCTAGCCGAAAATTATAGTAACGATTGATCGGGACCCTACATCGCAGGCAGAATGAAACGGAAGAGTGCGAGGAGATTGAGGCCGATAAGCCCGGCCGACAATAGGTAGCCCCAAATAAAATCGGGTAATTTTTCTAGAGACCTATTTTGCCCTATAAAAAACCAGATGCCAATGCTAACGCCGATGCTGATAGGAATCAGCGAGGAAAAGAAGTAGCGTCCTTGATGTTGCACAAATGTGACATTGTAGGCTAGGTAGAGGGTGAGGGTGAGCAGGAAGAGGGTAGTGAGTAGAACGTAGAGCGGGGTGTGGGCGCGTTCTGGGTGGTCAGCTTTTTGACGATTTGTGATTAAATGAGCGATAAATCCAAACAAAGCCAAGCCAGAAAAGATGGCGAGGATGGTATAAACCCAAGGTGGCATGACAACCTCCATCCAGCCGAATTGTCCCCAAAAACTGCGAAATGTTGTTTGTACAAAACGTCGGCCGACTTCGAATGCGCCAAACTCAGCAAGCCACTCGGCCGTAGTCGGTTGCCCCACAACGGCCGAATCATGTGCCTGTATGCCTAAAAAGTCTGGCCAACCATAGACCCATAAGTTGCGTCCCCACCAAAGGCAACCGGCTAAAAATGGCACAGTAAATGTTTCGAACCCTTTTTGGACAATGGCCATCCAGCGCCACCGGTGGGCAAAAATAATGGTGATACCCACGACGAGAATTAATAGATAGGCGGTTACTTTTGTCAGCAAGCAGAGGCAAAGCACGAATACAAGCCACCGGCCGTTTCTGCTTTGAGGCAGCAGGCGCCACTCGATCGGATTAGATTGGAGATCAGATCGGTCGGCCGCCTGCCATTCAGTCACTTGATTGATTAATAGCAACAGCCCGGCCGCAATCAGCAATTCCGCCAACGAATCGTTGTTCATGCTCGACTGAATCGCCAGGTGCTGGGGTAAAAAGGCAAAGAACCCGACCGCCAACCATGGGACTGCGCGTCCCCATCCCAGAAAATCTGCCGTTTTTGTAAAAACGCAATAGGCGAAATATAAAGTTAAGGTCCCCAAAAACACCCCAAACAGCCGCATCGCAAACAAAGAACCACCTGAGATCCAGTAGACGGGCGTTTGTATTAAATAATAAAGTGGAGGCTGATAATCTTCATAACTAAAAGGCTCGACCGAATAGGATGGATCAAAATCCGCCCCGATGACCTCGCTTTGGTATGCTTGATCATAGTCGTTGTCGGTCATGACCGGGAAATTAAAATCGGCCAATTGGCGTACATAATTGTAGTGGGCCGGCTCATCTGGGGCTTCCCATGCGGGAATGAGGAGTGAAAAAAGGATGCCAAGCAAGGCATAAGCACCGATGATAGGGGCAAGAACGCTGTTTCTAGAAGATCGCATCGTCACTATTTTACCCAAATTGGGCGGTGAGGTCCCATCACCTCATGTAACCTGCAAAACAGCCTA